>JBFMGU010000199.1:0-19985 GCA_040752415.1 Myxococcota bacterium | reverse complement strand
GATGCGCACCGCGGTCGCGTTGCCGTCGAGGCGCGCGGGCTCGAACCGCCAGCGTTTCACCGCCTCCACGGCCGCCTGGTCAAAGGACGCGCCGCCGGACTCCACAACCTCCACCTCGCGGACGGAGCCGTCCTCTCCCACCGTCAGCAACAGCACGACGCGCGCATCCGCACGACGGGCGCGCTCCGCTTCGGGATAGACGGGTTCAGGCCGCTCCAGCAGGCGTGGAGGCACAACCTCGTCGGCCCGCACCAGGCACGGAACGAGCGAAAGCAAGCATGTCACCGCGGCGCGGACCCACTTCCGCGCGCGCACGCCCATCGGCATGGCACCACTCCGCCCAGCATCGAGACGCTGGGACCCCACGGCTTTCGAGGACACACGGGAGGACGCCACGGCCACCCCGGCGGGTGCGCCGCGTCATCCCTTCGCCATCAAGCACGACGGGGTCAGGCGGTGGGTGATTGCTTGGGCGCCACGTCCAGGACGCAGAGAGCGTGGTGAGAAGACGCCGCGACGACGCTGACGCATGCCGGGAGCGCGTTCCAGACCCGCACCGTCTCCACAAGCGGCGCCAGGGAGCCCGTGGGGCGCGTGGACGCCAGCACCGTGCAGTGTTCGTCGGGTTCCGTCTCACCGTCAGAGGAGCGAGCAATTGCATCCGCCGCGGATGGCGCCTGTGCGACCGATTCCGCGGCGCTGACGTGGACGAGCTCGCCGTGCTCCGGGCAGATGGCGTGAGTGAACGCGAAGTGGTGAACACTGCCTGCCAGCAGTTGGCCCAACAGACAGAGAGCCAACAGCAGGGACAGCCGCGTCACGCAGCACGTGCGCTTGCGGGACGACTTGCGGCTGGCTCCCACCATCGGCTTCACGGTGGCAACGCCTACCCTGACACGGACCCTGCGTCAACGTTAATGCGACAGTGTTGCATCTTGGACCGGCAGACTGCGACCTGGTTGCAGACAGCAACGCGACCTTGGCTCAGGCGTCGCCATACGCGGACGGATTGGGGCGGGGCCGAACGCAGGTGCCGAGGTCATTGGAATCACGATCGAACACAGGTCCCGAGCCAGGTGAACGAATCACGTCCCTGTTACGCTCATCCCGTGCCTCATTCCGAACGATCCCCGCGGCGCCCTTTTCCCAAGCCCTTGATCGCGTTTCTCGTCCTGGCCGCGGGCGGGCTGCTTGCGTTGGAGGTGGCCAGCCGCAACTACCAGGCTGAGCTGCGCGCGCTCCGGCCCGGTGATGTCATCAGCATCACGCTGGAAATCTCCTCCTCGGGTGACAGGGTGGAGCTCACCGAGGAGGAACGCGCTGAGCTCCTGCGGCTTCTGACGTCGGCAACTCGCATGTCGCCCAACCACCCTTCCGGGGTGTGGACCTGCTACGTCCGCATCCGCGCGAAGTCGCGTGACCACGAGTTCCGCATGTCCGCCACCGGAAACAACGGGACCGTGGTGTGGCTGTTCTCCAACGGCAGCGACGGATGGAACCTGGGTACGCTGCGCAACGACGGGTTCCGGCCCTTCGTCGAGCGTGTCGCCGCGCGCTATTGGGGGCGGCCGTTGCGTCCTGGAAGTCTGTCGCCAGAGAAGCCGTGATGAGGACGAGAAGACCGAAGGCATGGCGCGGCAAAGAATGCGTTGACGTTGCTCACACTCCGGCGAACTGAGGGCGCGGGAGCTCCGGCCTTTCAGCTTGGAGGTTGTTGGGCCTAGGCTCTGCCAACTTGAGGGAGGGCTGCATGCCGCGCTCGGGGCTTCGTCTCATTGTGGTTGCCTGGACGGTTTTCAACCTGTGGGGCTGTGAGCTTCTGGCTCCTGGTTTCACAACAACTCCGGACCCAGTCGTCCCAGACGCCGGGGATGCCGCCAACAGCCTATCGTCTTCGTCCTCTTCGTCGACGTCGTCCTCCAGCGGCTCCGCGTCAACCTCGGTCTCCGCGTCAAGCACATCCTCCGCGTCCAGCAGCACCGGCGGAAGCTCCACGTCCTCGGGAAGCGCCACCAGCAGCTCGTCGGGTCAGACATCGGGCTCTTCCACGTCGTCGTCCACGGGCTCCGCCAGCGACAGCAGCACTTCTTCCGCCCAGGGCACCACGTCTTCCGCGCAAGGGACCTCCTCAAGCGGGAATTCCGGAACCTCGTCGGGCAACGTCACGTCATCTGCCAGCAGCTCGTCGGGGAGCACCTCCTCCGGCGCCAACGGGACCAGCAGCTCTGCCGAGGTGACCAGCTCCTCCAGCTCCCAGACTTCTTCGTCGGCCAGCTCCAGCAGCTCGTCGTCCTCAAGCTCCACCAGCTCATCCTCCTCCAGCTCCTCCAGCAGCTCGGGCGGAGTGGTGGTGCCGGACACCCAACTGACAACGGTTCCCCAGGACCCCACGCGAGAGCAGACCGCGACGTTTGAATTCACGTGCGCACCGGGCCCGTGCCTGTTTGAGTGCTCACTGGACGGCCAGGTCTTCACCCTCTGTGGCTCCCCGCACACCGTGGACGCACTTTCCAGCGGGATTCACGACTTCACCGTCCGCGCCGTGTCGCAGGATGGACTGGCGGACCCCTCGCCTGCCTCGTTCACGTGGGAAGTGGACGCGTCGCCGCCCTCCGTCACGCTGACCCAGACACCCACCAACCCCTCCGGGCAGCAGGACGACACCGTGGCGTTCACCTGCGACGAGGCGGGTTGCACCTACCTCTGCACGGTCGACGGCGGAGCGGAGGCCACCTGCGTTTCACCGCTGGCGCTGACGGCACTGACCGCGGGTGAACACACGGTGACGGTGGTGGCGGTGGACGCCGTGGGCAACCGTTCCTCCCCTGAGACGGTGGTGTGGGTGGTGGATCTGGAGTTGCCGGACACCTTGCTCATCAGCGGTCCGCCCGCCGCCACCAACGTGACAACGTGGAACGTGGAGTTTGATTGTTCGGAAGCCGGCTGCACCTTCGAATGCTCGCTGGATGCTGCCGCCCCGGCACCGTGCACCTCTCCGCAGACGCTGCGTGACCTGGAGGATGGCCAACACGTCTTTGAGGTCTACGCGCTGGACCAGACGGGCAACGTTGACCCTTCCCCGCTGCAGGTGACGTTCACCGTGGATACCGTGGGCCCCGGTGTGACGGTGACGAGCGGCCCCTCCAATCCCGTCGGCAGCTCCACCGCCCAATTCACATTCACCTGTTCCGAGGACCCCTGCGGCTTTGAGTGCAACCTGGATGGCGCCGGATTCACCGCGTGTACTTCCCCGCAGGCCTACGGAAACGTTGTGGACGGCAATCACGCGTTCCAGGTCCGCGCCACCGACGCCGCGGGCAATGTTTCCGGGTTGGCGGACCATTCCTGGCGCGTGGACACCGACGCCCCCAACGTCGCGTTCGTTTCCGCTCCGCAGGATCCCAACGGTTTTGACACCGCGGTCTTTGCATTCACCTGTGATGAGGCTCCCTGCACGCTGGAGTGTCGGCTGGACAGCGGCGCGTTTGAGCTGTGCGTCTCGCCCCACTCGGTGAGCGGTCTCAGCCAAGGACCTCACCTGTTCGAGGTGCGCGCCACCGACGAGGCCGGCAATCCGGACCCCTCGCCCGCGCAGCACGCATGGAACGTGGACTTGCAGGTCCCGGACACCCTCATCACGGTGTTCCCGCCCACGCCGGACAACCACACCTCCGTGTCCGTGGAGTTCACCTGCAGCAAGTCGGGTTGCACCTTCCGGTGTTCGCTGGACGGAGCCGCTCCGGCGGATTGCATCTCCCCCCAAAACCTCACCGCCCTTGCCGACGGGGAACACGTCTTCACCGTGGCCGCCACCGACTCCGTGGGCAACGCGGACACCACACCGGCGGAATACCGCTGGTTTGTGGACACGGCGCGACCGGAGACCTCCATTGCGTCCGGCCCGCCCGCCCTCACCAACGCCACCGCGGCCAGTTTCACGTTCTCCTGCGACGAGGGTTCCTGCTCCTTCGAGTGCTCCCTCGACCTTGGGGCCTTCTCCGCCTGCACGTCGCCCAAGAGCTACTCCGGCCTTTCCGAGGGCGAGCACACCTTTGAAGTCCGCGCCACTGACGCCGCCACCAACACCGACGCCACCGCCGCGCTCCACACCTGGACGATAGACCGCACGCCCCCCAACACCAGCATCACAAGTGGCCCGCTGGATCCCACCAACCTGGATTCCGCCGCGTTCACCTTCAGCTCGTCGGAAACGTCCTCCTTTGAATGCTCTCTGGACGGTGCTGCATTTGCTCCGTGCAGCTCACCCGCCAGCTACAGCGCACTGCCGGGGGGCAGCCACAACTTCCTGGTGCGCGCCGTGGATGTCGCCGGCAACATCGACGGTTCCCCGGCGTCGTTCACGTGGAACATTGACCGCGTGCCGCCTGACACCAGCGTCAGCACCCACCCGCTCAACCCCACCAACCAGGGCGCCGCCAACTTCACATTCACCAGCACGGAGACAGGCAGCGCCTTTGAGTGCCAGTTGGACAACGGTGGCTTCTCCAGCTGCGCTTCGCCGCGTAGCTACACCGTCACGGAGGGCGCTCACACCTTTGAGGTCCGCGCCATCGACCCCGCCGGAAATCCAGACCCATCGCCCGCGTCCTTCTCCTGGGTGGTGGACCAGTCCCCGCCGGACACCAGCATCACCGCCCAGCCGAACAACCCGACGAACCTGAGCACTGCGTCTTTCACCTTCAGCGCCACGGAAGGCGGGGGGACCTTTGAGTGCCAGTTGGACGGAACGGGGTTCACTGCGTGCACGTCTCCGCGGAACTTTGCTGGCCTTTCCGCAAGCAGCCACACCTTCCAGGTCCGCGCCATCGACCCCGCCGGGAACACCGATGCTTCTGCAGCAACGTTCACCTGGGTCATTGACCAGACTCCGCCCGACACCAGCATCACCGCACAACCCAACAACCCCACCAACCAGACCGCCGCCACGTTCAGCTTCACCTCGACGGAGGGCGGCACCTTTGAGTGCGATCTCGACGGCGGCGGCTTTGCGGCGTGTACCTCTCCCCGCACCTATTCCGGGCTGTCCGAGTCGACCCACGTGTTCAGCGTGAGAGCCACGGACCCGGCGGGCAACACCGATGCATCGGCAGCCACCTTCACGTGGGTGGTCGACCGCACACCGCCGGACACCAGCATCACTGCGCAACCCAACAACCCCACCAACCAGACCAGCGCCACCCTCAGTTTCTCGGCAACGGAAACCGGAAGCACCTTTGAGTGTGACCTGGATGGCGGCGGCTTCTCGTCGTGCACGGCACCGCGCAGCTACTCAGGTCTCTCCGTGGGCAGCCACACCTTCAGCGTGCGTGGCACCGACCCCGCCGGGAACACCGATGCGTCACCGGCCACCTTCACGTGGGTCATTGATCAGACGCCGCCCGACACCAACATCACCGCGCAGCCCAACAACCCCACCAACCTCAGCAGCGCGTCCTTCTCGTTCTCCGCCACGGAGACGGGCAGCACCTTTGAGTGCCAGCTGGACGGCGGCGGCTTCACGACATGCGCGTCTCCGCGCGACTTCACGGGATTGTCGGCCACCAGCCACACCTTCCAGGTCCGCGCCATCGACCCCGCCGGGAACACCGATGCTTCTGCAGCAACGTTCACCTGGGTCATTGACCAGTCGCCGCCCGACACCAGCATCACCGCACAACCCAACAACCCCACCAACCAGACCTCCGCCACGTTCAGCTTCACCTCGACGGAGGGCGGCACCTTTGAGTGCGATCTCGACGGGGGCGGCTTTGCGGCGTGTACCTCTCCCCGCACCTACTCCGGGCTGTCCGAGTCGACCCACGTGTTCAGCGTGAGAGCCACGGACCCGGCGGGCAACACCGATGCATCGGCAGCCACCTTCACGTGGGTGGTCGACCGCACGCCGCCGGACACCAGCATCACTGCGCAACCCAACAACCCCACCAACCAGACCAGCGCCAGCTTCAGTTTCTCGGCAACGGAAACCGGAAGCAGCTTTGAGTGTGACCTGGATGGCACGGGCTTCTCGTCGTGCACGGCACCGCGCAGCTACTCAGGTCTGTCCGTGGGCAGCCACACCTTCAGCGTGCGCGGCACCGACCCCGCCGGAAACACCGATGCGTCACCGGCCACCTTCACGTGGGTCATTGATCAAACGCCGCCCGACACCAACATCACCGCGCAGCCCAACAACCCCACCAACCTCACCAGCGCATCCTTCTCGTTCTCGGCCACAGAGACGGGCAGCACCTTTGAGTGCCAGCTGGACGGCGGCGGGTTCTCTGCCTGCACGTCGCCCCGGACCTTCTCCGGTTTGAGCGCTGCCAGCCATGCCTTTGAAGTGCGGGCAACCGATCCTGCCGGGAACGTCGACACCAGCCCCGCCAGCTACACGTGGGTCATTGACCAGTCACCACCAGACACCAACATCACCGGCCAGCCCAACAACCCCACGAACCAGACTTCCGCCACGTTCACGTTCACGTCGACCGAGACGGGGAGCAGCTTTGAGTGCGAGCTGGATGCTGGTGGATTCACACCTTGCGCTTCCCCGCGCGATTTCACCGGCCTGGGCGAGAGCACCCATACGTTCCGGGTACGCGCTACCGACCCCGCAGGAAACACCGACACTTCGGCGGCGAGCTTCACCTGGACCGTGGACCGCACTCCGCCGGACACCAACATCACCGCGCAGCCCAACAACCCCACCAACCAGACCTCCGCGAGTTTCACGTTCACCGCGACGGAAACGGGAAGCACCTTTGAGTGCGAATTGGATGGAGGTGGCTTCTCCACGTGCTCGTCCCCGCACGCGTTCTCGGGCCTGTCCGAGAGCACTCACACGTTCCGCGTGCGCGCCACCGACCCCGCGGGGAACACGGATGCCGCTGACGCAACGTTCACCTGGGTCATTGATACGACTCCCCCCAGCACCACCATCAGCGGCACACCCGCGGACCCCACCAACCAGACCAGCGCCACGTTCACTTTTGATGCGTCGGAGACGGGCTGCACCTTTGAGTGTCAGCTGGATGCCGCGGGCTTTGGCCCCTGCACTTCCCCCATCACGTTCACGTCGCTGCCCGCTGGCAGCCACATGTTTGACGTCCGCGCCACCGACCCCGTGGGGAACACAGACCTGGTGATGGCCTCATTCAGCTGGGTCATCGACCTGACGCCACCAGAAACCACCCTCATTGAACAACCCGGGAACCCGACGAACATCACCAACGCCAACTTTGGTTTCACCTCCAATGAGGGAGGAAGCACGTTTGAGTGCGAGTTGGACTTCGGCGGATTCTTCACCTGCAGCAACCCCCGCCTCTACGGCGGGCTCTCGGAGGCCACCCACAACTTCCGCGTGCGTGCCACGGACAGCGTGGGCAACGTGGATCCAACACCGGCCGTGTACAGCTGGGTGGTGGACCTGACGCCCCCGGACACCGTCATGGATTCCACCCCGGCCCACCCCACCAACGCCACCGCCGCGACCTTCGCTTTCCACGCCACCGAGGTTGGAAGCACGTTTGATTGTCGCCTGGATGCCGCCACCTTCGCTCCCTGCTCGTCGCCCCACACACTGGCGGGCCTGAGCGATGGATCCCACGTCTTCCATGTCCGCGCCGTGGACCCCGCGGGCAACCCCGACACGACGGAATCCACATTCAGCTGGACCATTGACACGGCGGGCCCCGTGATCACGATCAACGACGGTCCGCAGGACCCCACATCCGTCAACCTGGCCGTGTTCCTCTTCTCCGCCGATGAAGGCGTGAGCGGCTACGAGTGTGCTTTTGACGCGGGAGGCTTCACCGTCTGCGACTCCGGCCAGACCTACAACAACATCAGCGAGGGCACACACACCTTCCAGGTCCGGGCGACAGACACGCTGGGGAATCAGGGCAGCCCGACCTCATACACGTGGCGGACCGACTACACGGCTCCCACCGTCACCATCGACAGTGCGCCCAACAATCCCACCAACAGCACGGCGCCGTCCTTCCAATTCACCTGCAGCGAATCCGGGTGTTCCTTCATGTGTCGCCTGGACAGTGGTTCCTTTGCAAGCTGCACGTCCCCGACGAGCTACAGCGGGCAGACCGCCGGCTCCCACACGTTCCGCGTCTACGCCACCGACGCCGTGGGCCTTTCTGGCGTGGAAACCGTGTACACGTGGACGATCGATCTGACGGCTCCCAACACCGCCATTGTCAGCGGCCCCACCAACCCCACCAACGACACCACGCCGACCATCACCTTCAACTCGCCAGACGACCCCACGGCCACGTTTGAGTGTTGCTACAACAATTGCCCCATCACCGGCCCATACACGCCCTGCACGTCGCCGTACCAGATCACCGAGGGGAACACCGTGGAGGGGTTCAATCGCCTGAGAGTGCGCGCCGTGGATCCTGCCGGCAACGTGGACGCCACGCCTACGTCCAGCGCCTGGACCCAGGACACCATTGCGCCGGTCACCCAGATCACGGTCACACCCCCTTCATCCTCCACCAGCACGTCTTCCACCTTCAATTTCCGGGCGGTGAGCGGGGAGACCTGCAATGCCACCTGCCAGATTGATGGAGGCTCGCCGTACACCTGCACCTCTGGGGCAGCCATCTACCTCCTGGACGGTTTCCACACGTTCTCGGTGTACTGCACCGACAGCGCGGGGAACGTCGATGTCACGCCGGAGACGTACTCCTGGACCATTGACACCACGCCGCCGGTCACCACCATCACCAGTGCACCAGCGAAGGTCTCCTCCGACACCAACATCAGCATCTCCTTTGTCTGCAGTGAGGCGGCCTGTACGTTCCAGTGTTCGCTGGATGGCGCGAGTTTCTCGACGTGCACGTCCCCGTACACCGCCACCGTGACCGCCGCGTCCCACTCTTTCCAGGTTCGCGCCACGGACGCGTTTGGAACGGTGTCCGCCTTCGACACAAAACACACCTGGACCAATCCGTTCAACGTGGCGGCGCTGGGCAAGGGCAGTCTTGCGACGCAGACGTGCGTGACCAGCGACACCGGTGCGGTGAAGTGCTGGGGCGGAACGCCTTCTGAGCCTGTCATGCCAGAGACGGCCACCCAGGTGGCAAAGGGCCTGTACCATCAGTGCGCGTTGGGGACGTCAGGCAAGGTCTATTGCTGGGGCACTGGAAACCGCGGTGCGCTCGGCCTGGGCAACTACAACAGCCAGACCAACCCACAGGAAGTCACCGCGCTGACCGCGCTGGGAACGGCCACGGCGGTGTCGACCGGTTATGAGCACAGCTGCGCGCGTCTCTCCACGGGCGTGGTCTACTGTTGGGGCGACAACACCTCCGGACAGCTGGGCAACGGAACGTTCACGGCGTCGAACACTCCGGTGCAGGTGAGCTCCCTGACGAACGCGGACACCGTCACGGTTGGGGGCTTCCACACCTGTGCCAGGCGGAGCGACGGAACGGCGGCCTGCTGGGGTGAAGGCGGGTCCGGACAGCTGGGCAACAGCGCCGGGACCGATTCCAACGTTCCAGTGACGGTGGCAACTCTGACGGCGGTGGACCAGATTTCAGCGGGCGGCAGTCACACCTGCGCGCACGACACCGCCAACGGCGGCAAGGTGTTCTGTTGGGGTTCCAACTTCTACATGCAGCTGGGCCAGGGCGCCGGCAACACCAATCCCCAATACAGTCCCGCGGAGGTCACCGGCGTGGGCGCGGCCACCTACGTCACCGCCGGTTTCAGTCATACGTGCGCCATCCTTTCCAACGGGGACATCAGCTGCTTTGGCTCCAATGGCTACGGGCAGCTCGGCGACGGCTCGACGACATCCAGCGGCGTGCCATTGACGGTGTCCGGCCTCAGCAACGTGGTGGAGATTGTCGCCGGTTACGACTTCACCATCGCGCGGACCGCAAGCTCCGTGCGCGCGTGGGGCCAGAATTCCGGCGGACAGATGGGAAATGGGTACTTTGGCTCTTCCTACGTTCCCGCACCGGTCGCCGGCAGCGCTGGAGCCGCGGGCGCCGACCTCTCCTGCGGTTCTCAGCACTGCTGCTTTGCGTCGGGGGGCAACGTCTACTGCAGCGGTGAGAACTCCGCGGGAGCGCTGGGCCAGAACTTCACCGACGCCCGACGCGCGGTGCCGGTCCAGGTCTCCGGTCTGAGCAACGTGGTCAAAGTGTCCGTGGGCGTCAGCCATTCCTGTGCTCTGACTTCCGGTGGCGCCATGTACTGCTGGGGCAGTGGCATCTACGGCCAGCTGGGGGATGGCCAGGGAACCAACTCCGCAACTCCGGTCCAGCCCAACGGACTCAGCTCCGGGGTGGTGGACATCTCCTGCGGTCAGAACCACACGTGCGCCGTCCTCAGCTCCGGCGACGTCAAGTGCTGGGGCCAGGACACCAACCACCAGCTGGGCAACGGCGGCACCACCGTCGACGTCCTGGCCGCTGACGCCTTCCTGGCGGGTGTGCTGAACATCTCCGGCGCGGTGGGCGTGTCGGCCGGGTACGCCCATACCTGTGCGTGGACGTCGAGCGGTGCGGTGAAGTGCTGGGGCCTCAACACCTCCGGCCAGCTTGGCACCAACGACACCTTCAACTGGTCGAACGCCCAAACCGCCACCGGCCTCACCTCCGGCTACACCCACGTCAGCGCCGGGTTTGATCACACCTGCGCCACCGACGGCGTGAACATCAAATGCTGGGGTGGCAACACCTACCGACAGCTTGGTGTGGGATCAACGAATTCCACCGTGCTCACCCCTGCGTCCGTCCTGACCTTTCCCGACGGGGTCCTGGACCTCAGTGCCTTCGCACTGGGTACCTGCATGACCACTCTCGCCCATGACACCTACTGCTGGGGCTATGGGGAGACCGGGAACCTGGGCTACGGTGGCAGCGTCAACCGCAGCTTCCCCACGCCGGTCACCACCAATCTTGTTTTTGATCAACTTGGTCACGGACAGGGTGCGCCGGGCGGAATTGACACGGACTTCAACGTCGCCACCTGGGGCTACGACAGCAGCGGCGCAACCGGCACAGGCCGCGGTTTCTCGGTGACACCCAGCTCCATTCTCGGCTTGCCCTGACGCCGTCCACGCCCTCCTCTGTCCCATCCTTCCCATGGGACCGTGCTGTGGCTGTTCTCCAACGGCAGCGACGGATGGGCCCTGGGCACGCTGCGCAACGACGGGTTCCAGCCCTGCGTCGAGCGGGACGCGGCGCGCCATTGGGGGCGGCCGTTGCGTCCTGGAAGTCTGTCGTCAGGGCAGCCGTGATGAGGACGAGGCGGCGTCAACGCATGACGCGGACGCCTCCGGGGAAGTGCTCAGGCGTCCACGGGCTCGGTGACCGGCGTGGGAGTGGGCGCGTTGCCCGAGGAGGCCCCGTTGGTCGCGCGCGCGGGACGGATTCGGCGGATGGCGTTGCGGAAGCTCACGCGCTCGAACCGCGCGGCGGCATCCGGGTTGTTCCAGTGAGCGCTGGCGGCGGCGGTCCGCGCGTGTCGCGCCAGGAGCACGCACAGCGTCAGCAGTTTGTTCCGTGTCAGCTTCATGTCCGCCTGCGTGCGAATCCCGATCACCCCGAGGATGTCGCGGCCCTCCGCCTCCGCCAGCAGCCGCTCCCCCTCGCGGAGGTCATCCGCCGTGAATCCCACCGCTTCCAGCTCCGCCGCGTCCTGCTTGGCCGCCGCCACCAGGGTCTTCAGGTCCAGCTCCTCCTCCTCCAACGTCCCCGTGGCGTTGTGGTCCTGGTACGTGGCGACCTTGGCGTCGTCGAAGAAGAACGCCTGCGCCGCCTTGACGCGCAGCTTGCCCCGCCATGGGACGCTGGCCTTGCACACCTCCTCCACGCTGCGGGGCCGCCACTCGCCAAAGCGGATCTGCTTGGTGAAGACGCCGTCGACCGTCAGCAGCGCGCGCACGGCGTCGCGGAGGCGCTGCCGTTCCACTTCCGTGAAGCCCACGGCGTTGAGCGCCACGCGGTCCGAGTAGAGCAGCAGGTAGAGGTCCTGAAGCTCGGTCCGCGTGTCGGTGACGGACTGATCGGGCTCCATCACCTCCCGCACAAAGCTCTGCAACGGCGCCGCCAGGCGCGACATCAGTGCTTGCAGCTCCTCCGGGCTGGTCGCCGGTTGAAGCTCGGCCAGCACGGCCCTCATCTCGTCGGTCAAAACCACCGCCACGACACACCTCCCCACTTGAATTGTTGTTGGTCCCGCCCCTCGGCGGCCCGGATATCAAGTCACCTCCGTCGTGCGGAAGCGCTATCTTTGCGCCGACGACGCGATGACGATCACCGGCGCGCCCGGGAACGCGCTCCAGCGCGCCCGGAGCTGTTCCAGCGCAACCGCCGCCAAGCCCCGGCTCACCGCGGAACCCACCCGGCACACCCTGGCACCGGTACCGGCGCGCACGGGAAGTGACACCGGCCGACCCTGGCCACTGTCCGGCAGTCGCCGGGTGCTTTCCCAGGCGCGCCGGAGCCACTTCCCCGCCGTGCCGGGAGGCTCGGAGGGCGCGCCGGAGCCGCGTGCCGGGTGCGCTGGTAATCCCCCCAGGCCCGCTGGAACGCCTCCCGGGCCTGCCGGGAAAGAGCCCCGCCCTGCCGGGTTTCCCACGGACACATGCGGATGTGCTCCCCGTCACCCTCCCCGACGGTGACATCCCAGGATGCCTTGCGCTCTGCACAGTCGGTTCAGAAAAACAGCACCGCGCCGCCGGCGACCATGGTCTGGCTGTTGGCACCCACCGGCGTGCCCGCAGCGTCGACGGCGGAGCCGCTGAACACCGGCGCGGTGGAGTAGTCCGCGCGACCTTCAAGCTTGAAAGACAGGAACGGCGCCGGTCTCAGCTCGACGGTGGCCGTTGCCTCCACCAGGTTCTGCGCGAACCCGGTGACGGCGTTCATGGGGTCCAGGAAGTACTCGGCGCGCAGAGCCAGGGCGAGCTGCTCCACGGGCATCATGCGCACGTAGCCGCCCAGGCCGTGCCAGAAGGTGTGTTGGTCGCGGGCGGGGTGCTGGTAGCCCACGTCGAGCTGCGCGGCGAAGTTGAGGTGCTTGCTCGGCTTCAACACCGCGACGAAGTCGTTGAACACGCGCAGGCGCGTATCCGGGCTGTTGAGCTGCGGCACCATGGTGTTGACCGTGCCCGGCAGCTCCGGACCGACGAGCGTGCCCCACAGCAGGCTCACGTGCTCGTGGTTGAACGCGACCATCGTGCCCACGCTCTTCCAGAGGTTGTTCTCGCCGGTGTTCTGCCAGCCATTCACGATCATGCCGCACAACGTGAAGTACTTGAGGAACTTGTACGTGGCCTTGGCGCCGGCCAGGTAATACGGCGAGTACTCACCAAGGTAGGCGCGCGTGTAGTTCCAGTTGTCCTTGCTGGCCATCACCTCGAAGCCCACGTGCGCGGGGAACTTGCCCATCACCAGCACCAGTCCCGGGACCATGGGCGGCGCAAACGACACCGAAGCGGTGAGCACGTTGCGCAACACGTCGGGGCCCGTGGCCACCGCGCGCGGCTCCCCGGCGTGGAGGACCTCGATGCCGTTGCCGAACGCGAGTGTCAGCCGGCCGACCACCGGGGCCTTGTCGACGATGACGTCGAGAGCGGCGAGGTTGAGGTTGAACTCGTTGAAGCGCTTGGCCGTGCTCCCCGTTCCCGGCGGGAAGTTCGCGCCGTCCGCGGGACGGTTCACGTTGAACGCGTAGTAGACGTCGACGAGGCCGTGGACCTGCACCACGGAGAGCCATTCCGGCAGTGAGGACTTGACCTCCTCGACGAGCATGCTCGGTCCCGACGCAGCGGAGGTTGCTGTCGGCGCCGCGGTCCACGCCGACGTCGTGGTGGGTGCGACTGGCTGGGGTGCCTGCGCCGAGGCAGTGCGCGCGACGAGAAGGCAGGACAGGAAGATGCATTTCGAGACGGTGCGCATGCCCAACTCCTGATGCCACCGCCATGCCACTCGGCCCATAGGGGGACGCCACCGCATGAGCCGCCAACGCTCGTCGACATCCACGGTGTACCGACGTGGCCCAGCGACCGCAGGGATGGACTTGGCGACCGCGTCGCCGGGTGCTCTGGTTCGACCAGGCTGACCACACAAAGGGAGAAGACGATGAAGAACGTTCTGCTTGGTGCGCTGCTCCTGTCCGCGGCCGTGATGGCGAGCTTCCAACCCGCCCCCGCGGTTGCCGCCGAACCCGCGGCGTCCAACGAGACGGAGGCCCAAAAGGCGGCGGAGGCGTGGTTGGCCCAGGTCGACGGGGGCAGCTACGGGAAGAGCTGGGAGGACGCCGCGCCGCTGTTCAAGGGGGCGGTGACCCGCGAGCAGTGGTCGCAGACCGTCAAGGCGGTGCGCCAGCCGCTGGGCAAGGTGATCTCCCGCAAGCTCAAGAGCGCCACGTACACCCGCTCCGTGCCCGGCGGACCCGACGGTGAGTACGTCATCATCCAGTTCGACACCGTGTTCGCGAACAAGAAGCAGGCGGTGGAGACCATCACGCCCATGCGCGACAAGGACGGGAAGTGGAAGGTCTCCGGCTATTTCATCAAGTAACCGCCCCAGCCGCCTGCTGAACGGGTGATCGGGCCCGCGGTCTGCGCTCCCAACCGCGTCACCGCTAAACGAGAGGAAGCGGTTTTCCCTCGGAGACGCGGATGCAGCTGCACGGGTTCACGGCGGACGGGCTGGTGGCGTACCCCCTGACCGAGCTGGAGTCCCTCCTCCACCGACAAGATGGCTTCCTCTGGCTGGACGTGCCCGCGCTGGATGACCGTGCCACCGGCGTGCTGCGGGAGACGTTCCGCTTCCACCCCCTGGCGGTGAAGGACCGACGGCGGTCCGGCCACGTGCCCCGCGTCCACGCGTACGCCGACCACGTCTTCGTGGTGCTGCACTTCCCGGAGCGTCTGGCGCCGGGGCAGGTGCGTCGGTTGGAGCTGAGCCAGTTCCTGGGGCCGCGCTACCTCGTCACCGTGCACGGCGCGGCGGACGGCGGACCGACCCCCGAGGGCACTGTGAGGGAGACCCAGGCGGTGTTGGAGCGGATGGCCTCGGGTCGCCTCCGTCCGGGGTCCGCGGGCGAGCTTGCCTACGCCATCAACTGCGCCCTTCCGGCGGATGGAGGCCCAGATTGGGGACCTGGACGAAAAGGCGGGGTTGCTGGAGCAGCGGGCCACCCAGGGCACGCCTCGTTCCACCGAGCCCCTGGTGGAAGAGCTCTACCAGGTGCGACACGAGCTGCTGGTCCTCAAGACCATCGCCGCGCAGGACCGCGAGATATGCGCCCGGCTGGCGGCCCTGGCTCCCCGGTTCCCGGCCGCCACCTGGCAGCCCTACGTGCAGGACACGCGCGACCAGATGGAGCGCCTCTCCGCGCTGTGCGAGGCGGAGCGGGAGTTCGTGCAGGGGGTCCTGGACTTCCACCAGACCCGGGCCACCAGCCGGATCAACCTGGCCATGGAGCGCCTGGCCCTGCTTGCGGCCGTGGTCCTGCCCGTCACCGCGGTGGCCTCCGTCTACGGCATGAACGTGATCGTGAACGACCAGACCAACCTGGCCCAGTTGGCCCAGGCGCTGGCCACCATGGGCCTGCTGATGAGCGGGATGCTGTGGTGGTCACGTCGTCAGGGCTGGTGGTGAACCGGCGGCACGCCACCTGGGCGGCCACGCCCTCCCCTCAGGCTCCAGCTCACCCCGGTGGGGCCTGCGCACCCACCCCCACATCCGGCCCGTTTGGCAAGGGCGCCGGCGAGTGGACAGCGGGATCGTGGGGTGTTTTGTGAGGGGCCTGACTTGGAGTGGCTAAACAGGTGAGCAGTACATCAGGCGGTGGCAGTAAACGTATCGGGGCGTTCCTGTGCTGGGCCGTGGTTTTCGCCGACATCGGCACCAGCCAGTACTACGTCCCAGGCATCCTCTACGGTGAGATTGGCCGGTCCGCGGCGGGGTTCGTGCTGCTGACGGGTCTGTGCGTGCTGCTGTTGGCGCGCAAGTACGTGGACATCACGGCCCGCTACCAGGACGGCGGCGGCGTGGTCAGCGTCACCAGCGACGCGTTCGGGTCCCTGATGGGCGCCGTGGGCGGCATGCTCATCACGGTGGACTACTTCCTGACCAGCGCCATCAGCGCGGTCAGCGGCTTCGAATACATCTCCACCCTCGTGCCGCTGGGCAGCTGGAAGCTGGCCCTGCCCTGCGTGGCCCTCATGGCGCTGGGCGCGCTGAACGTGGTGGGCCTCAAGGAGTCGGCCGTTTTCAGCGCGGTGATGGCGGTCTTTGCGCTGGCGGTGAGCCTGTTGACCATCACCCTGTGCGCCATCCAGGCCACGCCCGCCCAGTGGCAGCAGATGGCCACCGACGTCACGGCCATGCAGCACATGGAGCCCATGCACCTGCTGCACGGTTTTGCGGGCGCGTGGCTGGCATTCAGCGGGCTGGAATCCATGAGCCACCTCTCGCCGGCGCTGGTGGAGCCCAAGGGCCGCGTGGCCATGGTGGCGATGGCCGGCGTCACCCTGAGCATCCTCATCACCAGCCCGGTTCTCACCGCGCTCTCGCTGTCCATGCTGGACCTGGCCCAGACCAACCCGGACCATTTCATCTCCAACCTGGGCATGCTGGCCGGCGGGCTCCCGCTGCGGACCCTGGTGGTGGTGAGCGCCAGCACCCTGCTGCTGTTCGCCGCCAACACCGCGATCATCGGCGGCTACCAGGTGTTCGTGGTCATGGCGCGCGACCGCTACCTCCCCGCGGCGCTGTCCAACATCAACTACCGCTTCGGCACGCCGCACCAGGCCATTGCGCTGGCGGTCTTCTTCCCCATCCTCATCATCCTCGCCACCGGTGGCTCGCTGGCGTTCCTGGGCAGCCTCTACGCGTTTGGCCTGCTGGGCGCGTTCACGCTCAGCTCCCTGAGCCTGGATGTGGTGGCGTGGCGGGAGCGTCGACGGGGCGTCTGGTTCTTCCTGGGCCTGGTGACCACGCTGCTGGTGGCCCTGGCCTGGTCGGTGAACCTGGTCTTCAAGCTGAAGTCCACCCTCTTTGGCGGCGGGCTGCTGGCGCTGGGCATGGGCCTGGCCATCTCCGTCAAGCGCGGCTGGATTCGCGGGGAGACCAACCTCATCCCGTTCCTCACCGCGGAAGCCGCCGAGTCCGCCGCCGAGCAGGCCCCGGCCATGCGCAAGATCCTCTCCCTGCAGGAGGCGCAGGACCTGCTGGCCGTCTACCCCGGCGCCCTGCTCCTCCCCGTCCGCGGTTTCCGTCAGCCCATGATGGACGCGGCCCTGACCCTGGCGCGCGAGCGCGGGTTCAACGCCATCCACCTGCTCTTCGTCGACGAGGTCCCCGGTCTCTTCTACCCGCCCAAGGTGGGCCCCAGCCCGGAGGCCATCCGCACGTTGGCACGCTGCACCAACTACCTGGTGGACCGCGGGGTGGAGGCGCTCCCCATCTGGCGCATGGCCCACGACGCACCCGCATCCATTGCCAGCGCGGCGCGTCGCCTGGCCACGCGCGTGGTCATGGTGGGCACCTCCGAGAGAAATCCGTTGTGGACGGTGCTGCGCGGCAGCGTGCTGCGCGGTCTGGCCGAGAAGCTGGACCCCACCACGCAGTTGGTGGTGGCGGATACCTCCAAGCCCGCGGTCACGCTGGCGGGTGGGGCCGCGAGCGCCAACGTCCAGACGCGATAACCCTTGCTGCCACCGGTGAGCGGGCTCCAGACTGGAACCCATGGCTCGCATGAAACCGGTGCTGGGAATCGACTTCGGGACCACCAACACGTCCGCCGCCTGGGTGGACCGCAAGGCCAACCTGCACATGGTGCCGGTGACGGAGGTGGATCACGTCCTCCCGTCGGTGGTTTGGTACGCCTCCCGCGACCGGTTCGTGGTGGGCGCCGGGGCGCGCCAGAAGATCGTCGACGACCCGCAGAACACCGTCTTTGGCCTCAAGCGCTTCCTGGGCCGGCAGTACCGCAGTGAGTTCGTGACGCGGAACAAGGACCGGCACCTCTTCAAGATCGTGGAAGGCCCCGACGGAACCTGCGCCGCGGAAGTGCATGGCGAGGTGAAGTCGCTGACCACCATCAGCTTCAACATCATCCACCGCATCGTGGAACTGGCGAACGCGGCGGCGGGCGCGGGCCAGGAGTTCGAGGAGTGCGTGCTGACCGTGCCGGCGCACTTTGGCTACCGGCAGCGCCAGATTGTGCGGACCGCGGCGGAGATGGCGGGCCTGGAAGTCCGCGCGATGATCAACGAGCCCACCGCGGCGGCCCTCTATTACACGCGCTCACGCGGCGGGGAGCAGACGCTGCTGGTGTTTGACCTGGGCGGTGGCACGTTTGACGCCACGCTCATTGCCATCGAGGGGCACCTGGTGAAGGTGCTGGCCACCGGCGGGGACGCGTTCCTGGGCGGCGCGGGCTTTGACGAGCGGATTGCCGGGGCGTTGGCGCGTCGGTTCCAGAATGACTACGGGATTGACCTGTCCAGCCAGAAGGTGGTGATGCAGCGGCTGATCTTCGCGTCGGAGCTGGCGAAGATCATCCTGAGCAGCGAGGAGCGCGCCAACGTGCGCGTGGTGTTTGCCGGCGAGAAGAACGGCCGGCCCATTGACCTGGACTACGCCATGAACCGCGAGATGCTGGAGCAGATGATTGCCCCGCTGATCGAGCGGTGCGTGGGCGCGTGCGAGGAGCTGCTGGCACGCAAGGGCCTCAAGGCCTCCGACGTGGGTGAGCTGATCCTGGTGGGTGGTCAGACGCGGACGCCCGCGTTGCAGCGCCGACTGCAGGCGGTCTTCCGCACCGACCCGGCCAAGAACATCAACCCCGAGCTGAGCGTGGCGGCGGGCGCGGCCATGCTGGGTCGGAGCCTGGACATGCCGGCGGGTCCGGGCCTGGTGGACGTGGTGAGTGTCCCGATCTGGATGATGGTCCCGGGCAAGGGCCCCATGGAGGCCATTGGTGCCAACACGGCGGTGCCGTGCGCACGTCGGATGCCCATTGAGAACCGGCCGCCGCCGGGCATGCCGCTGGCGCTGGTGCTGTACGAGGCGCTGGAGGCCGCCAGCGTGGACCGCGAGATCCTGGGCAGCGTGCGCGTGGAGGCGGATTGGCTGGCCCTCAACCCCGGTCCCCTGGAGCTGGAAGTGAAGATGACGCAGAGCTTCTCCCTGGAGATCTCCGCCCATGCCGGTCCGGCCATCCATCCCCTGGACCTGGTGGCCCCGCGCCCCGCCCAACGACGCTGACGTGATGGGTAGCGCCCGGGGCCATCTGCGGTAGTCTCGCGCCCCGCCATGGCACGACGCCTCCTTCCCTCCTCCCTCATCATCCTGCAGCTGGCCGCATCCCCGCTCCTGGCGGCGGGGCCCAGCAAGAATCCCGCAGCACTGTCCGCCAAGCAGCGTGGTGACGCCGCCGCCGCGCGCAATGACGTGGCGGGCGCGGAGCAGGCCTACAAGGAAGCCATCACCCAGGACCCCAAGTACTTCGACGCGGCAATGGCGCTGGGTGAGCTGCTCTTCAACACCGACCGCTACTCCGACGCCGCGACCGTGTTCGAGGTGGCCGCGAACATGGACCCGGCGGAGGCCAGCGCGCGTTACAACCTGGCCTATTCGCTGCGGAAGGCGGGTCGGTACCCGGAGGCGGTGAAGCAGTACCAGCAATACCTGCAGCTCAAACCCGGTGACCCCGACGCGTACTACGGCCTGGCGGAGAGCGAGCAGGCGCTGGGGATGAAGCGCGAGGCCGCCGCGGACTTCCGCAAGTACGTGGAGCTGGAGAAGCGCCCGTCCGAGATGGAATGGGTTCAGAAGGCCCAGCAGGCGGCGGAGAAGTTGGAGCGTGACGTGGCAGCGGAGGCGGCGGCCGCCCAGCGCGCAGCCACACCCTCTGCGCAACCGGCCCAACCCGCCGCGGCCGCTCCCGCTCCCGCCACCACGTCCCCCGCCCCCGCCACGACAACCGCTCCC
>JBFMGU010000198.1:0-20087 GCA_040752415.1 Myxococcota bacterium | reverse complement strand
CTGCACCACCGGCGGCTGGAGCTGCGTCACCTTGGGCGGGCTCCGACGCGGAGGACGTGCACCGCCACCGCCGGCAGGGGGAGGTGGAGGCGGCGGAGGTGGAGGCGGCGGCGCGTAGAAGAGCACCGGGATGGCGTCTTCCACGAGCTGCTGGGCATCGTCGCGCGCGGTCAGGGCGAGCAGACCGACCAGGAGCGCGCCGTGGACGAGCAAGGACGCGCCAACACCGCCCAGGCGTCGACGGGCCACCCGCTCATGCGTGCCGCCAAAGCCTTCAAACACGGCCGCTCCCGACGAGGGCGAATGAACGCGCGGCCCCCACAGACAGGAATGTCCGCGCCACAGGATGGGACCGCTTGCTCCTCACAGACAGGAATGTCTGCGCCACAAGGGGTGGGAACCGCAAGAAGGGGAATGTTCCAGCCACAGGTGCAGGGTGGGCTCTCGTCGACGAACTCCGCGCCACCAACGCTGCCAGGACCTGCCGCACGCGCATCAGTGCTGGAACCTCAGGCCAAACGTGAACTGGATGGGGGCCTGGGTGTTCAGCACGTCGCCCCACTGGGTGGCGCTGCCGGCGGGCAGGTCGCGCTCCTCAAGCTCCAGCGGCGTGCGCAGGTTCAACACGTTCGAGACGTCCGTGATCAGCCACAGCCTGAGCCCGGTCAGCTCCTCCGCATCCCACATCAGCCGCAGGTTCGTGTCGACGATGTCCGGCATCCGCAGCTCCTTGCCGGGGTTGTCCGGGTCATAACCGCGCGGCGCGGCGAGGTCGGCGTAGTCGCCAAAGAACGGGTTCTGCTTGAACTTGTTGTACGGCAAGCCCGAGAGGTAGCTGAAGTTCCCTCCGACGATGAAGCCCAGCGGGAAGTGGTAGTAGCCCAGGATCCGCAGCACGTGGCGACGGTCGAACTCGACGTAGCCGAACAGCTTGTCAAACTGCTTCTCGCGGTCGAACGCCACGGAGAAGGGCGTGTTGGTGGTGCCGCGGTTCACGCTGAACGCGTAGCTGATCATGCCCTCGAAGCGGTCCGTCAGGCGTTTCCGGAGGTTGAAGTCGAACCCGTAGTAGATCTGGTACGCGGCGTCGGGCGTGCCCAGGCTGTAGACGACCTGCGGCTTGCCGTTGCGGTAACCCACCACCTGCTCGCCCTTCTCGTCCCAGATGATGTTGGTTTCGTCGTCCTCGTAGAGGTTGCTGATGTAGCGGGCGATGCCGTCCAGGGAGACGCTGAGCCCTTCCGCCAGCTCCTGGCTCGCGCCCAGCACCAGCTCGTCCGTCTTGGGAACGTGGTGCCCCGTCACCACCTGCAGCGGGTCCCAACCCTGGATGCTGGGCTCCCACGGCGTGGAGAGGTCCACGTCCTCCAGCCGGGGCGAACGCTTCGGGTTGTAGCCAGACAGCTCGGGCTTCACCAGGAAGCCGCTCTCACCGCCCTCCTCGCGGCCGGGGATGTCGTAGCGCCCGGTGGCGGGGTTGTACTCGTACTGGCGATACCGCGTGCTCCGCCCCACCGCCGACGGGAACAGGAGGTAGCTGGTGTCGGTGTAGCGGTAGTAGCCGCCGTGGAGGTTGGTGCGTCCCGTCGCCAAGGGGTCCCACGCAAAACCAATGCGCGGGCTCAGCGCGTTCAGGTGGATGATCGTGGCGTCGAACACGTTGCCCAACGCATCAGCCTGGTCCTGCACATACCCCGCCACGCCATCGGCGTTGCGCGGGTCGGCAATGAGCGTGCGCACGTCGCCAGCGCGGTCGTTGCGCATGCGTGAGGAGTCAAAGCGGAGGCCCGGGCGGATGGTCAGCGTCCGGAACGGCTTCCACACATCCTGGACGTACAGGCCGATGGTGTCGCCGTTGATGGCGGCGTTCTGGGCTTCCACCAGCCGCACTTCCCGGTCCGGCGTGCCGCGCTGGGTCAGGTCGGCGGGAATGCCGGTGTCCAGGTAGTAGCGCCCGCCGGGAGTGGCGTCGTAGACGCGGTTCCAGGCGAACATGGCGTCCATGCCCAGCTTGAATTCATGCGTGCCCAGCAGCCGGTCCCAGGTCACCACGAGCTGCGGGCTGTACTGGATGCGGTTGCGCGTGTCCCGATAAAGCGATTGCGAGTTGCCGATGGTGGTGCCCGTGGTGGTGTTGGTCACCGACGGTGTCTCGAAGTCGCCGCTCTCCGGGAAGACCTGGATGTAGCTGCTGAAAAGGCCCAGCTTGTTCTTCAACAACACGCGCTCCCCGACGGTGGTGTCACCGCTGAGGACCACGAGACCGCCGCCCTGGTTCTGGTGGCGCTCCGCGTCGGGATGGACGGTGGGTGACTGCGTGTCGTTGCTGATGCTGGTGGGGTCGCCCTGCATCATGAGCTGGAAGCGCTGCCAGGGCTTGGCCTGGTAGGTCAGCTTGAGAAGGCCGTAGTAGCCGCGGAACTCCCGCGCGGGGTGCGCACCCACGCCGGGGAACTTGCTCTCGTCGATGGAACCCTGCGTGTAGGTGACCTGGTTGCTGGTGAAGAACCAGAGCTTGTCCTTGATGATCGGCCCACCGAGATTGAGGTTCAGCTCCATGGAGCTCTGGCGCCTGGGCAGCTCTCCCCGACGATACGGCCCCAGGCCTTCCGGGATGAACGGGCTGTCGCCACTGACGATGCCACGCCGCGCCAGCTCACTGGTGTCCGGGGACACGTAGATGGAGCCGTCGGCGGTGAACTCATTGCCGCCGCTCTTGGTGACGATGTTGATGACGCCTCCCGTGGCGCCGCCATATTCCGCGTCGCGACCGCCGGTGAGAACCTCCGTGTCCTCGATGGCGTCGAAGTTGAAGTTGCGTGAGAAGGTGTTGGTGACAGGGTCCGTGGTGTTGATGCCATCCAGCAGGTACTGGTTGGAGTACGGATTGGCACCGTGGATGATCGGGTTGCCGGAGGCGTTGTTGTCGCTGCTGGACCCGCCGGCGAAGTTGTGGACGCCGGGCGCCATCAGGGCGATGCCCTGGTAGTCGCGCGAGGTGTAGACCCTCGACGTGAAGCGCTGGTTGATGGTCGTGCCCAGCTGGGTGCGCTCGGTGTCGACCGTCGAGGGCGCAGCGGTCACCACGTACGCTTCCGCCGTGGTGGCCACGGGAGGCTCCAGCACCACGTCCACCTGCGTGGTCTGCCCCACGGCCACCTGGATGTTCTCCTGGCGGGTGTCGCGGAAGCCCTCGCTCTTCACCTCCACGACGTAGATTCCGGGCGGCAGGTCAATGAACCGGTACTCTCCTTCCGGTGACGTGCGCACCGTGCGCGGCCCGCCGATGAGGTTGGGCCCGGAGAGCGTGACCTCCGCGCCCTCGACGGGGAGCCCGGTGGGGTCCACCACGGCGCCCGTGATTCGACCGGTGGTGGTCACCGCGCCAGCCGTCGACGGGAGGAGGAGCAACGCGGGCAGGAGCAGCGCTGCCAGCAGGTTGACGACACGCAACACAGAGGAGGACGAGGCACGCATGGGGGTCTTCATGTCCGTCGCCATGGGTCAGGGAACCAGCGTCAGCAGCAGCTGATAGTTGGGAGCATCCGCGGGCGCGTACCCGAGGACGACGAGATCCAGCACGGCACCGGCCTGCACCGGCAGGTCCACCGCGTCGCTGCCCGGTGTCACGTTGGCGCCATCCAGCGAGAGGATTCCGCCGCCGTCATAGGTGCCCGCGGCAGCGGAGGCCTCCCACGCCGCCCAGTCCATGGGCGCGGCAAAGGGAAGGACGTCGTAGTCGTCGGCCTGCGCGGTCCATTGCAGGCGGATCCGCAACGTGCCGGCGGCGCGGACCTGGACGCGGATGACGTCGCGGTCGGTGCTGCCGAAGAAGCCTTCTCCCACGTTGTCGTTGTCTCCGCGGTACAGCGCGGGGACGTCCGGGTAGATGGGCAGCGTGCTGGCCGGCGTCAGGTCCTCGCCATTGGGCTCGGTGTCGGCGGGAACCAGGAGCACGGTCAGCTCATAGGGCACGCCCGGCGTGTAGCCGTGGACCAGGACGCTCACGCGGTCCCCGGCCATGAGCGGCACGTCCACCACCTCCACACCACTGTCCGCGCTGAAGCCGGGAAGTGACCCGTCGTCGGGAAGCGCGGGCAGGTAGCCGCCGTTGTCCGTCCCCACGCCACCAGCGTTCAGCCATGCCTCGAACTCGACGAGCGAGGGCGGCGCGCGGAATGGCGCCACGTCGTACTCGTCGCCCGCGGCCCAGTTGGCCTGGAGCCGGAGCGTGCCATCCACGGGCACCACGAAGGTGAAGATGTCCACGTCGGTGGCGCCGAAGATGCCGGCCTCCGCGCCCTGGTTGTCGCCGACAATGCGCAGCGGGATGCCCGGCGCCAGCACGCCCATGGACTGGCCAATGCCGGTGCCGTTGGGCTCCACCTCGTCGACCTGGGGCAGGAACGGGCCCTGGCCGTCGCACGCGTCGCCCACGCCGTTGGCGTCGGCGTCCTCCTGGGCGGGGTTGGGAACCAGCGGGCAGTTGTCGGAGCCCACGCACCCCGCCGACGATGAGAGCTGGCCGGGGTCGCAGATGCCATCATCGTCGTCGTCGGCGTCGCACGCGTCGCCCACGTCGTCAGCGTCGGCGTCGGCCTGGTCCGCGTTGGGGATGGTGGAGCAGTTGTCGGTCAGTGGTCCGCCCGCGCCGGCCGCGCACAGCGTGTTGTTCCCCGCGCCGACGCAGACACCGTCATTGTCGGCATCCACCCGGTCACAGGCGTCGCCGGACAGGGTGGCGTTGGTGGTGTCCTCCTGGCCGGGGTTGGAGACCACGAGGCAGTTGTCCTGACCGTCGTCAATCTCGTCGCCGTCGGCGTCGCTGGCGTTGTTGCACGCGTCGCCCACGCCGTCGGCGTCGAGGTCGGCCTGGCTGTCATTGGCGTCCAGCGGGCAGTTGTCGTCGCAGTTGAGCCTTGCGCCACCGGTGCAGGGATTGTCGGTGGGGTCCCCGCTGTCGTCGCCGTCGTCGCGGACGCCGTCGTTGTCGCTGTCGTCGTCGCAGGCGTCGCCCATGCCGTCGGCGTCGATGTCGGCCTGGTCCAGGTTGAACAGGTCCGGGCAGTTGTCCTCCAGCTGCGCGCCCTCCTCGTCGGTGGCGCAGCCGGTGGCGGCCGCCACGCCGGCGTTGCAGACGGTGTCGTTGTCGTCGTCCAGCCCGGCGCAGGAGCCCGCCTGGATGATGCACGGGTCGCACGCGTTGCCGATTCCGTCGGCGTCGTTGTCGCGACCGGAGTTGGGCGTGACCACGCAGTTGTCGCAGATGTCCCCCATGCCATCCAGGTCGGAGTCCATCTGTCCGCCGCTGGCCAGGGTCAGCGCGTAGTTGATGGCCCCGGACGCCCCCAACCCGCGACGCACGGAGATGGTGACCACCTGGCCGGACGCATCCGGGAGCAGCTCAATCCCGCCGCCCTCCAGCTCCGCGCCGCCGGGCACGTCCACCTCGAGGGTGTCGTCGTCGATGGTCACGAGCATCGGCACGGTGAAGTCCAGCTGGACTGTGTAGGCATCCAGCGTCTCCGCCACATCGTCGACGAGCACACCGCGCACCTCCATCACATCGCCCACGGAGAGCGCGCCCAGGTCCTGCGGGGTGGCGTCGTTGTCGCCGGGAGTGGCCTCCACCTCGTTGACCACGGTGGGACCTTCCACGGGGTTGGCCACGCCCGGGCAGACATCCAGGGTGTCCTCGACGTCGTCCCCGTCGGCATCGTCGTCACACGCGTCACCGGAGTTGTCGCCATCCTGGTCGGCCTGCTCGGGGTTGGGCACGGTGGGGCAGTTGTCGTCGCAGTTGGTGGTCTGGCCGTCCAGGCACGGGATGGCGCCCGGCTCACCCTGGTTGTCGAAATTCTCCGGGATGCCGTCGCCGTCCACGTCGGGATCGCATGCGTCGCCCAGCGTGTCCCCGTCCAGGTTGGCCTGGTTGGCGTTGGCCACGCCCGGGCAGTTGTCGTCGATGTCGGTGGTGGGCTCGCCAGGGGTGGGCTGATCGGCAATCTCGTCGCCGTCGGCGTCAAAGGTGTCGTTGCACGCGTCGCCCAGGCCGTCGCGGTCGGTGTCCTGCTGCTGGGTGTTCAGGGCCTCGGGGCAGTTGTCGCACGCGTTGCCCACGCCATCTCCGTCGCCATCCAGCCCGGTCACGCAGCGACCATCCAGGCCGCACGAGCCACCCGCGTCCTCGCACGCGGCGGCGTCGGTGCAGGTGGGCGGGGTGTTGGCGATGACGGGACAGTTGTCGCAGGCATCACCCCGTCCGTCGGCGTCGGCGTCGGGCTGACCGGAGCAAAAGCCGGCCACGCAGGTTCCGCCGGCGCGCGCGCAGTCCGCGTCGGACCCGCAGCTGGGACGGGGGTTGAGGTGGCTGGGGCACACGTCGCACGCGTCGCCCACGCCGTCGCCGTCGGTGTCGGTCTGCGCGGCATTGGAGGTGGCGGGGCAGTTGTCGCTGGCGTCCACCAGGCCGTCGTTGTCGTCGTCGGTGTCGCAGGCGTCGCCCACCAGGTCCGCGTCCGCGTCGGACTGGGCGGGGTCGGCGTCGGTGGGACAGAGGTCACACGCGTCGCCCACGCCGTCATCATCCTGGTCCACCGCGCGCGTGCAGCGACCCGCCAGGCAGCTTCCCGCGCCCACCGCGGCGCAGTCCGCGTCCGCCTCACACGCCGGTCGCGCGTCGAGCGCGCCGGGGCAGCGGTCGCACGCGTCGCCCACGCCGTCGTTGTCCAGGTCCGCCTGGCCGGTGCAGTAGCCGCTGGCCGCACAGGTGCCGGCGTTGACGGCGGAGCACACCTCGTTGCTGCTGCACTCCGGCGAGGGGTTGGCCACGCCGGGACAGTTGTCGGAGGCGTCCGGGATGGCGTCCTGGTCGTCGTCGGTGGCGCACGCGTCGCCCACGCCATCGGCATCCTGGTCCTCCTGGTCGGCGTTGGCCAGCAGCGGGCAGTTGTCGTCGCAGTTGGTGGTGGCGCCGGCGGTGCAGGGATTGTCGCTGGTGCTGCCGCTCTGGTCGCCGTCGTCCAGGATGCCGTCGTCGTCGTCGTCGGGATCACACGCGTCGCCGCGACCGTCGGGCGGCGTGCCCACGCCCTGGTCGGTATCCAGCTGCTGCGTGCACATCCCCAGGTCCACGTCGCACTCGCCCGCGTTCAGGCACGCGAAGGCGGCGTTGGAGGCGTTGCAGGCCGGCGGCGGGTTGGCCACCAGGGGACAGATGTCGCAATCGTCGCCCACGCCGTCGCCGTCGCGGTCGGCCTGGGTGGTCTGGCTGGCGTTGGCCACGCGCGCGCAGTTGTCGCAGGCGTCGCCCAGTCCGTCGTTATCGGTGTCGGCCTGGTCGGGATTGGGCACGTCGGCGCAGTTGTCGTCGCAGCCGGTGGTGTTGCCAGTGGCGCAGCGACCATCCCCCGCCACACCACTGCCATCCCCGTCGGCGGCCACGCCGTCTCCGTCGGAATCCGGGTCGCAGGCATCACCGGGCCCGTCGGCGTCCGAGTCCTCCTGGCCGGGGTTGGCGTCGTCGGCGCAGTTGTCGCAGAGGTCGCCCACGCCGTCGTTGTCGCGGTCCACCTGGCCGCCCGCTCCCACGCCGCCGTTGGCGTTCTCCGGGCAGTTGTCGCAGGCATCCCCGAGCCCGTCGCCGTCGCGGTCCAGCTGGTCGGGGTTGGCCACCGTGGGACAGTTGTCCACGCCCGCGCAGCCGCCCGACACGCTGGCGTCGTCGCACAGGCCGTCACCGTCGTCGTCGGTGGAGCAGGCGTCCCCGCGCGCGTCGCCGTTGCTGTCGGCCTGGCCGGGGTCGTGGTTGTCGGGGCACACGTCGCACACGTCGCCCACGCCGTCGTTGTCGCGGTCCGCCTGGTCCACGTTGGCCAGCAGCGGGCAGTTGTCGTCGCAGTTCGCGGAGGCGCCGCCGGCGCAGGGACGCGGCTCGGTGGTCTGCGCGTCGGCGTCGTCGGGAATGCCGTCGTTGTCGTCGTCGGGATCGCACGGGTCGCCGCCGGTGCCGGGGACCAGGTTGGCGCCTTCGGTGAGCGCGGCGTCGCCGTCGTTGTCATCCTGCACGGGGGAGTTGGTGTCCGGGCAGGTGTCGTTGATGACCTTCACCAGCTCGGCGTGCGGGCACGGCGTGTCCACCGGGCATTCCAGGTGGAAGTCGTCATACTCGTCGCCGTCGGAGTCCAGGGCGCAGTCGCGGAGCTGGCGGTTGAAGAGGAACGGACAGGCCGGCAGGGTGGCGCTGCCGGGAGGAACGCTGTTGCACGCGTCCCCACGCCCCACGCCGTCGGTGTTGTCCTGCGCGGGGTTGTAGGTGTCCGGGCAGTTGTCGCACGCGTCGCCCACGCCGTCGGTGTCCAGGTCGGCCTGCGCCTCATTGGGCGAGAGGGGGCAGTTGTCGTCGGGGAGGCCGTCGCCGTTGGTGTCCAGGTCGGAGACGCCGTCCCAGTCCGGGTCCGTGATGGGGCTGTCGATCACGATCTCGACGTTGTCCACCGCGCTGCGCCCCACCTCCACGCGCACCGTCTCCCGCGCG
This sequence comes from Myxococcota bacterium, assembly GCA_040752415.1. Classification (GTDB taxonomy): domain Bacteria; phylum Myxococcota; class JACRCW01; order JACRCW01; family JACRCW01; genus JBFMGU01. The sequence goes on along the minus strand of JBFMGU010000198.1, from coordinate 11,551 downwards.
GCAAAGTCGGGGTCCATGGGGGGCGTTCCCGCGGCAAAGTTGAGGGGCGCGCTGGAGTTGCTCCCGTCATTGTCCGCGTAGGCGAACAGGAAATACGCGCGGTCCGCCGGGACGCGCAGCTCCCGGAAGTGCCCCACGAGGTCACCGTTGGCCTGCAGCGACGTCTCCAGCACCGCCTGCGCACCGCCCAGCGGGCTCTTCGCGTTGCCCAGCGGGTCGGGCAGGTAGGCGGGCCGCGCATCCTCGTACGCGCCCACGTAGACCTTCCCCACGACGACACCCGCGGTGGCGGTCAGCGTGAGCTCGTAGGAGATGTCGCCGGTGTCATCCAGGTAGCGCATGTGCACCAGGTAGGGGCTGCCCGCCTTGGTGAGCACGCGCGTGAAGCCGGTGGCGGTGACGCCGTCCAGCGGCTCCACGGCCAGGTAGTTGCTCCCGTCGTCGGCAAGCTGCTCTCCGTCGGCCAGGAACGTGTTCACGGTGCCACCGCCACCGGTCTTGCGCAGCGTCACGGTGACGGACGCGGGGCGGGAGAGGCGGAAGACGAACCGGTCACGCAGGTCCGTGGAGGCATTCATGGCGCCGGTGATGGTGATGCCCGCGGTGTCCGGCTCCAGCACGCCCACGTCATGGAAGAGCGGCGGGTTGTTGTCTTCCTGCTCGGTGATTGGCGGCGCGGGCTCGGCCTCCTTGGGGAGCACGGGCCGCAGGTTGGACTTGATGACCACCGTCCCGGAGATGGGTACGCCTGGGGGCGCGGGACGAGGGAAATCAAAAGGGGGCTTGCAACTGGGAGCGTTGCACCCCATCAAACCGGCAATCAGGAGCGGGAAGGTCCCGCGATAGGCACGCATGGTGGTCATGTCTGGACCGCATTTCCGGGTGGTTGGCACCCCGCTCGAGGGGGCCCGCGGCTGAAAACCGCGCGTACGCCCGGGAAGTGGGCGGCGTGACTAGTGTTTGATTTGGCAAGCTGTCAACGGGAGCAACGTCATGAAGAAGGTTTTCAAGGTGGAAGGAATGAGCTGTGAGAACTGCGTCAAGCACGTCACCAGGGCGGTGAAGGGACTGCCGGGCGTGGAGCAGGTGCGCGTGGACCTGGGGCAGGGTCAGGCGGAGGTGGAAGGCGCCAACCTGCCCGGCCCCGACGCCGTGGTGGCCGCGATCGAGGACGCCGGCTACCACGCCACGCCGCAGTGAGCCGGACGCGTCCCCGACGACGCGCGCCTTGACAAGCCCCCCACGCTGGCGTCCGCTTCTCCTCATGGGGCAAGGAATCCGGGCGGTCGCGGTGGTTGCGCTTGCAGTCCGCCTCTTCAGCGGTTGCGTCACGTGTGAGGAAAACGAGGTCTCCCGCGACGGGCGCTGCATCCGCCTGTGCAACTCCGTCGAGGACTGCACCCGCGCCGAGACCTGTGAAGCCGGCGAGTGCGTGTTGGGTGTGGAGTCGTCCAGCTCCTCGAGTGGCGTGGTGTCCAGCTCCGCGTCGTCCTCGTCGGGCGCTGCCACCTCCGCGTCCACCAGCTCGTCGTCAGGCTCCAGCGCGTCCTCCACCCTGACGTCGTCATCCGCGTCCAGCGGAAGCACCAGCAGCTCGTCCGTGGGGACTACGTCTTCTTCTTCCTCTTCTGCGGCCAGCAGCAGCACCGGCTCCACGTCCAGCAGCGCGTCCTCTACGTCGTCGTCGTCATCCGCGAGCAGCAGCGGGTGCGCCTTCCCACGCTACGAGGTGGACCTGGCCACGCCGTACACGTTCCTGGAGGCAGAGGGCTATGCGCTCCTCTCCGGTCCGTTCGAGCGGGCGGAGTCGGCGGAGGCTTCCCAGGGTGCGTACATGTTCACGCCGGGGAGCGCGTGGGATGCCTCCGACGCGTTCCTGACCTACGACCTCGACGTCAAAGGCGACGGCCCGGTGGAGGTCCACCTGCTGGCACAAGGTCATGACGGCAGCACCGACAGCTTCTGGGTGGGCACGGAGAGCAGCTCCGACGTCGACGTGGCGACCACGGTTGGCGCGTGGGGTTGGGTGCACACGGTGATCCCGCTGGACGCGGGTCTGCACACGCTGTTCATCCGCATGCGGGAATCCGGCACGTGGCTGGACAAGATCGCCCTCAGCACAAGCAACGACCCGCCGTCGGGCCCGGGCGGCCTGGCGACGGAAGGGGTGTGCGGGGGCAGTTCCAGCAGCGGCTCCGGTGGGTCCAGCTCCAGCACGTCGTCGTCCAGCAGCTCCGCGGGAGGACCGGTGGTGCCGGCCCCGCCCGGTGCGCTCACCGCCCACGCTGCATTCCATGATCGCGTGCTGCTCACGTTCGAGGACAACAGCGCCGACGAGGAGGGGTTCAAGGTGGATCGACGTCCCGTGGGCGGGACGTGGGAGAACGTGCTCACCACGGAGCGGGACGTCACGCGCGTCGTCGACCTCGGTCTCGCGCCGGCCACCGAGTACGAGTACCAGGTCTCCGCGTTCAACCCGGCCGGCGCTTCGCTCCCCAGCAACTCCGTGCTTGTGACCACCCCGCCCGACCGGACCTCCGACGGCCTGCAGGCGCTCTACACGTTCGACGACAGCCCGGAGGATCTCAGGGTGGCGGACACCTCCGGCGTGCTCCCTCCCATCGACCTCGAGATCAACGACGCCACGCAGGTGCTCCGCACGCCCCGCGGCCTGATGGTGGTGGGGGACATGGCAGTGGTGTCCTCGGCAGGCTCCGCCGAATTGGTGCCCCCCGCCGAGCGACTCGTCACGGCGGTGATGGCCTCCCGTGAGCTGACGGTGGAAGCCTGGGTCACCGCGGACAACCTGACGCAGAACGGCCCCGCCCGCATTGTCAGCTTCTCCAAGGACACGGCGGAGCGGAACTTCACGCTGGGTCAGGATGGCGACGACGTGGCGACGCGGATGCGGACGCCGGATACCGGCGACAACGGCTCATGCCCCACCCTGGAGGCGCCGGGCATGACCACTGGGCTGCACCACCTGGTGATGGCGTTCTCCAACAACGAGCAGCGCGTCTACGTGGACGGCGTGTTGGTGAACCGCCTGGAGGTCTCCGCGCCGCTGGAGGATTGGCAGGCGGACTACCAGGTGCTGCTGGCCAACGAGGTCACCATGGACCGGCAGTGGAAGGGGCACCTGCACCTGGTGGCCATCTACGACCGCGCGCTCAAGCCGGAGGAGATCAACGCCAACCGCCGGGCGGGTTTCGCTTCCGTGGATGACGACGAGGATGGCATCCCCGACGACGTGGACAACTGCCCCGCGGTGGCCAACCCGCTGCAGGAGGACAACAGCGGCGACGGCGTGGGCAACGCGTGCGACCGCTGCCCCGGGCCCAGCGAGGAATCCGACCAGGACGCCGACGGCATCCAGGACGCCTGCGACCTCTGCCCGTTCACGTACCACCCCGCCAACACCGACATGGATGGCGACGGCGTCGGCGACGCGTGCGACCCGGACGTCGACGGAGACAGCATCTCCAACGCCTCGGACCCGTGTCCGCGGAGGGCCTCCCCGGCGGATGAGAACGATGTTGACGGCGACGGCGTGGGTGACGCGTGCGACAACTGCCCGGAAGTCAGCAATCCGGACCAGCACGACGAGGACGTCGACAGCGTGGGGGACGTCTGCGACAACTGCCCGGCGACGCCCAACGCGCTCCAGACCGACGACACGGAGTCCACTCCCGACGGCGTGGGCAACGCCTGCGACCCCAACCCCGACGACAGGGACGTCATTGCGTTCTTTGATCCCATGGTGGGCGGTTTGTCGGGGTGGTTGATGGAGTCCGGGACGTGGCGCGGCAGCCTGGAGGGCGCGGTGCAGACCGGGTTGGATGTGGCGCGGGCTACCCACCCGGTGGCCCCGCCGGCGACGGAGTACGTGGTGGAGACCATGATGGTCCGGCGGGGCTCCTCCACCAACACTCGCCCGTGGGTGGCAGGGATCTGGGCGGAGCGCGCGGGCGCGCCACCGGTGCACTGTGAGCTGTTTGACTCCTTTGTCCAGCTTGCCAGCGGAGAGTTGGCCAACCGCACCGTGCTCGGCACCCGGTACGCGTATGATTTCTCCTGCTACACGCACCGCTCGCTCCACATGCGCGTGGGGTCCGCGCTGACCTGCATCACGGGAGGTCTCCCGGTGGCCGCCCCCGCCCCACCTCCCGCCGCCGACTTCACCGGCGTCATGGGTCTGTACTCCCTCAACGTCGGCGCGCGCTTCGAGTACGTGGTGGTCTACGCCAGCGCTCCACCCTGAGCGCAGCTCCACACCGCCGCAGCCCAAGGCCCGGCGTCACGCGCCTTGCGCGCCCCTTCTCCGTCGTGAGACGGCTCCTCCCATGCGCATCCATCACCTGAACGCCGCCACCATGTGCCCCGCGGGCGGTCGGCTCCTTGTTGGCAACGGCAACCTGCTGACCGGAGCGCACATGGTCTGCCACTGCCTGCTGGTGGAGACGGACGCGGGCCTGGTTCTCGTCGACACCGGGCTGGGGCTGCAGGACGTGGCCACCCCGGGACACCTGGGTGCGCCGTTCCTCGCGTTCGCGGCGCCGCGGCTGCTCGAGGAGGAGACGGCGGCGCGGCAGGTGGAGCGCCTGGGTTTCCGACGGGAAGACGTCCGTCACATCGTGCTGACGCACCTGGACCTGGACCACGCTGGCGGTCTGCCCGACTTCCCGCACGCGCGCGTCCACGTGCATGCGCCGGAGCACCAGGCGGCCATGAGCCCGCGCACCCTCAATGAGCGTGAGCGCTACCGTCCGCTCCACTGGAAACATGGACCGCAGTGGCGCACCTACGCCGCGCAGGGAGAGCCGTGGTTCGGGTTTGAGTGCGTGCGCCAGCTGGAGGGTTTGCCGCCGGAGATCCTGATCGTCCCGCTCACGGGTCACACGCGCGGCCACAGCGGCATTGCCGTGAGCCGCGGCGGGCGCTGGCTCCTCCACTGCGGCGACGCGTACTTCTTCCACGGCGAGATGGACCCGGCGCAGCCGCATTGTCCGGCGGGCCTCAAGTACTTCCAGGCCCTGGTCCAGGCGGAGCGCCAGGAGCGGCTGCACAACCAACACCGACTGAGGGAGCTGGTGCGCAACCACGCCGACGACGTCGACGTGTTCTGCGCCCATGATCCGCTGGAGCTGGCGCGAGCCAAGGAGCGGAACAGCGCCGCAGCGCGCGCGGCGTGAGACTTCCGGCCGGCTTCAGCGACGTCGCGTCCGGCGGGCCCGGAGCAGCACCACCACCACGAGCGCCATCAGTCCCAGCGGGCCGTCTGCATTCGACGAGCCGGAGCACCCGAAGAACCAGCGCACGCGCGCGTCCGGGGTGTCACTGCAGAATCCGTCCACGCACGCCTCACCCACCGGGCACTGCGCGTTGATCTCGCACTTCTGGAACACCTGCCGGCGACCCGCGTCCGCGCCCTCCTCGTCGCCAGCGTCCGGTGATTCCGAGGCGTCGGGGCCCGGCGCGGCGTCACGCGCATCCGGGGGCGCGGCGTCACCCGGCCCGGCGTCAGGCACGTTGGCATCCGGAGCGTTGGCGTCGGTGTTCCCGGCGTCGTCGGGGCCGGCGTCCTGCGGGCGGAGGTCCACGCACGTGGCACCCGCGGGCAAGGTGCCCGGCGTGACGGAGAGGTCCGCGCCCACCACCACGGACAGCGTGCCCATCTCCTCGGCGGGACTGCCGCCCACCTGGTTCCACGCCTGCTGCAGACGCGCGCCAGCCACGGGCGCATTGGCGAGGAGGAACCGGTAGTACTCGCCGGAAGCGGTCTGGTAGTGGAGCGTGATGTCCACCTGCTTGGGGAAGCACGTCTCGTCGCCCAGGGGGACTTCCACGTCGTCATAGTGGGCCAGCACGCCGCCGCCCAGGTCCGGGTAGGTGGCGCCCACCGGGGTGGTGTCCTCGTCGGGGACAAAGCCCTCCGGCGGGATGCGGTTGTCCTTGAAGATGCGATCCACCAGCGCGAAGTGGAAGTCCGGGACGCCCAGCGCGTGCTCACCCAGGCGGATCTCCCAGGTGCGCAGCGGATCCTCGCCCGTCACGAAGTCAAACGTGGTGGTGTCCGGCGTGCCGCCGCGCGGTCCGGCCGACCCGTCGGCGTCGGTCACGGCGTGACGCAGCCACATGCGGCGACCTTCCGCGTATCCCGTGGGCAGCTTGTGGCCCGTCTTGTTGGTGACGCGCACCCGCAGCGCGCGCGCCGCTCCCGTGCCCACCACGTCCAGCGCGGTCAGCTCCGCCGCGTCGCGCAGCTGCTGGCGCGCGGCCTGCGTGACCAGGGTGGCGGAAGTGTCCAGGCCCTGGAGCCACGGCATGGTGCTGTCATTGGCGTGCAGGAAGGCCACCATGCGCGAGGCCACGGTGTTGCCCCCCACGAAGCCGTGCTTGCCCACCAGTCGCGTCGGAGTTCCCTGGTTGGACGCGGGCCCGCTCACCTCCGGCATGTGGCAATCCCGACACCCCTCACGCCCCGGGATGGCAAACGCGCTGCGCAGCCACTCCGTGTACGTGCGCTCAATGGGCATGGGGTCGCCGGTGTCCGTGCCGTCGGCGAGCTTGCGGGTGCGCAGCGGATTGGTGACCTCGTGGCAGTGCGCGCAGAGCTGGCCATCCAGCAGCAGCGGCTCCGCCACCGTGGCATGACCGTTCACGCCGGCCACGCCGTAGCGGCCGCGCTTGAGGGAGTCGTCGGCGAGGTAGAGCTGCGCGTTCTCCAGGAGCAGACCGTCGAAGTAGCCGGCGTCCGGGTTGGCGGTGGGGGCGGGGACGGCGCGGTGGCACACGTCGCAGGCAATGCCCTCCTTGTCCGTGGGGACCAGGCCGCTCCCGTCGCTGGGAAGGCTGCGACCGTTCATCCACCCGACGGGAGAATGACACCGCACGCACAGCTGGCTGGCCGCGGGATCGTCGGCGAACGCGATCTCCAGCGCGGCCAGGAAGAACGGGTCCACCGTGGCCAGGTTCATCAGGGTGCCGCGGTAGGTGTCATAGGGCAGGACGCTGGTGGTGGGCGTGGGTGGGTTGGACTCGTGGCATTCCTGGCAGTTGGTGTTGGGCTGCAACGGATTGGTGCTCAGTCCCCCGGGTTGGGATCCGCCAAAGCCAGGGGTCTGGGCACACAACGTCAACGGAATCAGCAGCGCATGCAGCATGGGAGCTCACCAGGTGGGTGGTGGCAGGAACGCAACGGCTTCCACAGGGAGCCCGACTCTACCCGCCAAGTGCGCGGTCCCTCAAAACGCCGTGCGACCGCCCCGGGTTGCGCCGTGGCTGTGGGTGCGGGTGCGTGATCCGTCCCCGGGATCGGGTATGAGTGCGCGCCCATGACCACCCAGGTGAGCTCCCCGTCCGCCGCGGGCACCGGCGCGTCGCTGTCCCCGATGATGAAGCAGTACTGGGACGCCAAGCGGCAGCACCCGGACGCCGTCCTCCTGTTCCACATGGGGGACTTCTACGAGATGTTCTTCGACGACGCGCATACCGGCGCGCGCGTCCTGGACCTCACCCTCACCAGTCGTGACAAGGGCGACGCGGGCGCGGCCATGGCGGGTTTTCCCGTGCACGCGCTGGCTCCCAACCTGGCGCGCCTGATTGCCGCCGGACTGAAGGTGGCCGTCTGCGACCAGCTCGAGGACCCCAAGCTGGCCAAGGGAATCGTCAAGCGCGGCATCACGCGCGTGGTAACGCCGGGCACGGTTCTCGACGAGGAAAGCCTGGACGCGCGCGCCGCCAGCTACGTGGCCGCGGTGGTGCCGGGCGCGGGTCGGGAGCGCTGGGGGCTGGCTTTCCTCGACGTGAGCTGCGGGGAATTCATCCTCACCAGCGCCTCCGACCGCGCCGCGGCGCTCTCCGAGCTGAATCGCCGCTCCCCGCGTGAGGTGGTGCTCCCGCCCGAAGCGGAGATGGTGCAGGGCGCGGTGGCACAGCCCGGCCGACGGGTGGAGCGACGCACGGATCCCGCGCAGTGGGACGCGCAGCTCCCGGACGGCCTCTCCACGACGGGAAACCCGGACTCCGCAGCGCGTCGCGCGGCCGCGGGCCTGTGGGCCTACGTGCGGGAACTGAACCCGGTCTCCACCAGCCACGTGCGCACCGCGTCGGTGTACGAGCTGGAGGAGCAGCTGCTGATGGACGAGGCCACGGTGGCCCACCTGGAGTTGGTGCGCACCACACGTGAGCTGAAGCGCCAGGGCAGCCTGCTCTCCGTGGCCGACCAGTCCGTGACGGTGATGGGCAGCCGACGCGTGGCCAACTGGCTCCTGGCTCCCTCGCGGCAGCTGGGTGTCATCGAGGAGCGGCTCAACGCCGTGGAGGCGTTCAAGACGCGACCGGCCCTGCGCGGTGGGGCACGGGATGCGCTGCGCAGGGTGGCGGACCTGGAGCGGCTGGTGGCGCGGTGTGCCGCCGGCGTGGCCACGCCCAAGGACCTGGGTGCGCTGCGGGACAGCCTCTTGGCGCTTCCCGCCGTCGAGGAGACGCTGGCGCAGGATGCGGCGCTGGCTTCGTATGGGCAGGGACTGACGGCGTTGCAGGCGCTGTGTGATCGCCTGGCCGCGGCGCTCGTCGACAAACCGCCGCCCACCACCAAGGACGGTGGGATCTGCCGGCCCGGCTACCACGCCCAGCTGGATGAGCTGCGCAGCCTGCATGAGAACGCCAAGGACAAGCTGGCCGCGCTGGAGGCCGACGAGCGCGCCAAGACGAACATCCCGTCGTTGAAGATCGGGTACAGCCGCGTCTTCGGGTACTTCCTGGAGGTGACCAAAACGCACCTGGCCAAGGTGCCCGCGCACTACATCCGCAAGCAGACGGTGGCGGGCGGTGAGCGCTTCTTCACGCCGGAGCTCAAGGAGCTGGAGGAGAAGCTGGGCCACGCGGAGGAGCAGCGCCTTACGTTGGAGGAGAAGCTCTTCGTGGAGCTGCGCGACGTGGTGGCCTCCCACGCCGCGCCCATCCTCGCCCTGGCCGACCAGGTGGCACGCCTGGATGCGCTCATGGGTTTTGCGGAGGCGTCGGAGAAGTACCGCTACGTGCGCCCCGTGCTGGTGGACCCTTCCGTCGACAACGCGCTGCCATTGGAGATCGAGGCGGGGCGGCACGCGGTGCTGGAGACGCGCGAGGGGGAGCTGGGGGAGCCGTACGTGCCCTCGTCGGTGATGATGAGCGCGGATGCGGCGCAGGTGGTGCTGGTCACCGGACCCAACATGGCGGGCAAGAGCACGGCCATGCGCATGGTGGCGCTGGTGCAGGTGCTGGCGCAGGCGGGGTGTTTTGTTCCCGCGGACCGCGCGCGCCTGGCCATCACCGACCGCATCTTCACGCGCATGGGTGCCTCCGACGACCTCCTCAAGGGCCAGTCCACCTTCATGGTGGAGATGCTGGAGACCTCACGGATCCTGGGGAATGCCACACGCAACTCGCTCATCCTCCTCGACGAGATTGGCCGCGGCACCAGCACCTACGACGGGCTCGCGCTGGCCTGGGCCATCGTGGAGCACGTGCATGACGTGGTGGGAGCGCGCACGTTGTTTGCCACGCACTATCACGAGCTCACGGAGCTGGCCTCGCTGCTCACGCGCGTGCGCAATGTCCACGCCGCCGCCAAGGAGTGGGAGGACCGGGTGATCTTCCTGCGCAAGCTCGTCGACGGGCCGGCGGAGCGCTCCTACGGCATCCAGGTGGCGCGGCTGGCGGGGCTGCCTGAGCCGCTCCTGCACCGCGCGCGGGACGTGCTGCAGGGCCTGGAAGGCGGTGACGGCGGAAAGAAGGAGCGCGCGGCCCGCACCAAGCGCATCCGCGCCACGCCACAGCTGGGCCTGTTCGAGGCGCCGGAGCCGGCCAGCGCGCCCGTGGTGGACCCGCGCACGCAGCGCGTGGTGACGGAGCTGCAGGCCATGGACCTCAACAACATGACGCCGCTGCAGGCGCTCAACGCGTTGGCGGCGCTGAAGAAGTCCCTGGCCTGAGCGGGTCATGGTGAAGGTCGTTTTCACCGCGGACACGCACCTGGGTCTGGACCAGCCGGCGCGCGTGCAGGCGCCGCACCGTCGGGGGCCGGACTTCTTCGCCAACTTTGACCGCGTGCTGGATTACGCCGTCACGCACCGCGCCGACCTGGTGCTGCACGGCGGCGACCTGTTCTACCGCTCACGCGTGCCGCCGCGGATCGTCGACATGGTGTACCGGCGGCTGGGCGAGTTCGCCGCGCACGGCATTCCCATGGGAATCATCGCTGGGAACCATGAGCGCTCCGCGCTGCCGCCGTCTCTGTTCCTGCAGCATCCCAACATCCACGTCTTCCACCGCCCTTCCACCCACGTGTTCCCGACGAGAAACGGCCGCGTGGCGGTGACCGGCATCCCCTTTGTGCGCGACGTGCGCGGACTGCCCACGCTCACCGCGTCGCTGCGGCCGGAGGAGGCGGTGGACGTGCGCCTCCTGCTGCTCCACCAGGCCATCGAGGGCGCCACGGTGGGTCCGGCCAACTACACCTTCCGCGCCGGTGACGACGTCATTCCCCGCTCAGCGCTGCCGGATGGATTCCACGCGTACCTGTCGGGGCACATCCACCGTCGCCAGGTACTGTGGCGAGTGGACGCGGCCGGCAAGCGCATCCCGATCATCTACCCGGGCTCCATCGAGCGCACGTCGTTTGCGGAGCGTGAGGAGACCAAGGGGTTCATCGTCCTCACGCTGGGACCGGAGGGCGGGAACATCCACTTCGAGCCGCTCCCGGCCCGGCCCATGCTCGAGGTGACGCTGGAGGGCGTGCGCAGCCCCACCCATCTCGTGGAGCTGTTGCGCGGCCGGCTGGACGGCGTGGATCCCCGCACCATCCTGCGACTGCGCGTTCCCGAGCACGCCCTGCCCTGGTGCACGCGCAAGAACCTCCGTGGCGTCCTGGCCCCGGCCATGCCGGTGACGTTGCGGGCCATCACCGCCACCTCACCCGACGAGGATGAGGCATCGCACGTGCCGGATTCACCGGCCGAGTGAAGCTCGACGACGTGGGGTTGGTCTTCACCGTGAACGAATCGGTGACACCGCCCGGCATGAGCAATCGGCCCCGTGCCACCCGAAGCCGCGCTTCGCTGCCGAACACCGAGGGATCGCGGAAAACCACAGGTCCCCGTCGTTCCCGTGACGCGCGTCTCACGGCGGGATACCGTCGTCTGGGGGACCAACCGCCTGGTGAGGGTGGTCCAGGCGACATGACCGACGAATTCGCAATTGACGACGAGGTGGTGGAGGAGGAGGCCGAGGAGGAAGATCTCCTCGCGGGCGTGGCCATGCCCGGCGCGCATGAGTGGTCCGCCGAGGCGCCGGAGATCCCGGGGGTGAGCCCGGCGGAGTCCGCGTCGCTGCCGGACGACGCGCTCTCGGGATTCGCGTCCCTGGTGGACACCGGCCCCGTGCGGTTTGACAACGCGCCGACCATTGCGGGCGGCCTGCCCGCGGCCATGCTGAAGCCTCCGGCGCGCCCACCCGCGCCCGCGCCGCGCCAACCCACGCCGGCCCCGAGGCAGCCCACGCCCGCCCC
>JBFMGU010000197.1:0-20168 GCA_040752415.1 Myxococcota bacterium | reverse complement strand
CGGGAGGCGGGGCGCCCAGGTCCAGCGCGCGGGCGGCGCCGTTGCCGAGCGCCAGGCCGGCAGGGAGGAGGAGGAGGGTGGCAGGATGCGGACGGGCCATGATTCGGGTGGCTCCGGTTGGCGCCGCCTGGCGCCGGGTGGCTCCAAGCACCTTAAGTGTGCCTGAAGCGAGAGCCAAGAAAAGTGCTCGCGCCATCCCGACCACGCGCGCGGCGCGGGACGGAGCGCGGCCATCTTGACAGCGTCCGCCGCGGGGGACCATGTGCGACGGCATGGGACGACAACTCCCTCTCGCTGCCCTGGTGCTGGGCCTGTTGCTGGTGGACTGCGGGCCGCCCCCACAGTCCGTCCAGGACCTGCCGCCCTGCACCATGCTGCGTCGCCAGGTGTGCGGACCTCAGGATGAGTGCGTCAACCCTGGCCCCAATCCCAACAGCTGTGAAGAGTGCAAAGCTCGACTGTGTGCGTTCGTGCGGTCCCTGGAGGCGCGCAATGAGCAGGCGGTGTGCCTGGTGGAGTGGCGCTCCAACCCGGAATACCCGCTGTGTCGCGCGCCGAGCCCGCTGCCCACGCTGCCGCCGCCGCCATTCCTGGACCGGGTGCAGTGCGAGGCGGAGTGCAGCCCCATTCCCTACCCGCCGAAGCTGCTGCCCCTTCCCTGACGTCGTGGGCGCTCAGGGTTCCCGCACGCTGACGCGCAGCGCGTGGAGCTCCTGCCGCGCGGTGCTTTGCGGTGAGAAGAAGCCCAGCGCGTCCACCTCGCCGTCGCGCACCGCGTCGCCCATGACCTTGCTCTTGTTGAGGGGGATGCCGGCAATGCTCTTCTCCGAGCTCCGCACCGCGTTGCGCATCTCCGCGCTGGTGGCGGCGGTCAGGTAGGGCAGTCCCAGTCCTCCCGCGCGGTACCGCAGCTCGACCACCTCGCCCACCCGGCTCCTGGCGGGCAGGCCGGATTCCGTGGGTGGTGAGGCACGCACCAGGTGGAGGCGCGCCAGCTCCGGCGGGGTGCGCAGCTCCAACAGGCACGACGACGGACGCTCCCGGATGCGGAGGCAGAAGTTGGCCTCCACCACCAACGTGCGCACCTGCTCCTCGGACGGAAGGACGCGGTTGAGGGTCACCAGGCCGGAGAACGACGCCAGCGCCGCCGCGAACAACAGCAGACCATCCCACAAGGCCACATTGGACGTGGTCCGCCCGCGACGCACCCGCTGGAAGATGCGCACCACGCCCCCGACGACGCCAAGGAGCAACGCGACCTTCAGCGCCTGGAAGGGCTGACCGGCCTCGTCGGGGAGGATGCGTTCTCCGTCGAGCTCCGCGGCGAGCATGGAGAATGGGGTGAGGAAGGTCAGCGCCAGGATGGCTGCGATGCGCGCCGCGGTGGGTTGCGTCCGGGGTGTTGGCCCGGGCTCGCGGGGGCGGTAGTCGCACAACTCGACGACGGTGGAGACCGCGGGATCCTGCGGCTGATACACCACGTCCACGCGCGTGCCGACGGGAATGGCCCGCGAGGACTTCTGCGTAGCCTGGCGCCGCTCCGTCGAGTGCTGCGGCGTGAAGGCATAGGTGATGGTGCATTCCGTCTGCCGGCCGCGCTTGTGTTCAACCAGGTCGGTCACCTCACCCGTCGTCACCAAGCCGTGCTGCACCAGGCGACGCTGTCGCAGCGGTTTGACCGCGCCAAACCAGAGGCACAGCGCGCCCAGCGCACCCCACACGAGCGACGGGATGAACGCGAAGCCCACATCCACGCCGGGCTCCGGGTCGAGCCAGAGGATGAGGAGGGGCGTGGCCATGCTCGGGGCGATGAGGCCCAGCACCGCCATGATGACCGCCGAGGGACGCAGCCCACGCCCGGCCCAGACCACCTCACGCGGACCGGTGCCCGCCTGCGAGCTGGCCGCCACCGAAGTCTGTTGCGCGCCTTCCGGGTGGCCCATGACGTCCGCTCCCCGCGCTTGATCCAGAGGTCGCCGATCCTAACACGCGGCGAAGTGAAGGCTCACTCCACCGGGGTCTCCTCGTCCCATCCCTCGGCCATGGTGGCCTCGTTGCTGAGCGGGAGGCGCTCCTCCTCGCCGGCCACGGTGGCTTCATCCCTGACGGGGAAGTGATCCTCGTCGCCGGTCAAGGTGCCCTCGCCCAGCGGTCCGTGATGCGGCAGGTGCTTGTGCAGGAGCGCCATGAACTCCGGGGAGCCCTGCGTGGGACACCCCATCAGCGCGTCCTGGAACGCCGCCGGCGGCTTGTAGCGGTGCGCCACGATGTAATGCTCGACGAGCTCCGGCGCGACGAACACCACGTCCCTCGTCGGAATCCACAGGTTGCCGCTGCCGCCCAGGCCCTTCTCCTCGGCGTCGGGGCAGAGCCCGCAGAAATGCACGCCGAAGAGCGTGACGGGTTGGTAGGCGTTCCGGATGTGGAAGCGCAGCTTGGTGAGGAAGGTGGGCGGCACCTCGCCCTTGGGAAACGGGTGGCCAGCCTCCAACCAGCCGACCGCCCGAACCGCATTCCCCCGCTCCGCTCCGCACACCGTCCCCATGTCCGGATAGCGCATGGGCCCATGCTGACAGCGCCACAATGTCCTGCGCAATCGCGCGCGCGCCAACCTCCGTCGGTGTTCAGTGGGACTGCACAAGGTCCGTGATGGATGTGGCGTGTCCGCGAGGACGCACGTGCATGTGTCACGTTCCGAGGCAGGTACGACGGGCACGCCAGCGCAACGCCCGTTCACACCGCGGTGGAATGCGATTCTCACCGCACGGAATGCGCGCCTGGCCTCCGTCGGGAGGCGCGTGGCACGTGGGTTGCGAATGTGGGTGACATGCGCTCCATCACGTCATCCGCCACGTTTGCCGCGTTGTTCCTGGTCACCACCGGTTGCGCCTCGTCCCTGCCCGGCATGCGCGGGACTTCCACCGTGGCCTACGCGTCGCCCACCGCGCGCGCCGAGGGCATCCCGCGCGAGAGGCTCTTCCAGGCGGTGCTGCAGACCGCGCGCGAGGAGCAGTGGACGGTGGTGCGGGCCGACCCCGAGCGCGGACAGGTGGAGGCGCTGGCGCCGCTGGACAGCGTGGACGGTGTTCCCATGCGTGAGCACTGGTTCTTCTCCGTCGACCACGGGCGGGTGACGGCCACGCGCATGCTGGAGGTGCAGTTTGACCAGGCCAGCGGCCGCTGGAGGAGCTCACCGCACGTGGCGCAGAGCTACGAGTACACGCGCGAGCGCATCCAGCTGGACCGCATTGTCCTCAACGCCACGCCGGGGCCGGGTCGCTGGCCCAAGGGATGAGGGGGCTGCGTGAGAACAAGGTGCTCAGCGGGATCGCTGACGTGGGGAGCGGGGCCACGACCTGGAGTGCGGCGGGCCCTCGCCGCCCTGGCCTGCGTCAAGCGCGTTCACAGCGGGCCGAACAGCCCTGGGCTCAATGATGTCGGGCGAGGCGTTGTCTCGTGGCGCGTGGAGCCTTGACGGTTGTCCAAACCGTTCGACGCTGACCAGGGCGGCGAGGGCCCGCCGCACTTCAGGTCGTGGTCCGCTGGAGGTGATCAGGACCAGATGGGCAATCTGCCTTGACTCAGCCCGTGACGTCGACGGTGGGGACGATCAGGCGTTGTCGATGATCAGCGCGGCCAGCAGCGCCACGCCGCTGATGAGCACGGCCAGCGTGGCCACGCCGCCGGCAATGCCGAACACCGCGAGCGGGCCGGGTTGCTCCACCGTCGGGCGCAGGCCGGGGGCGAACCAGTAGATGAGCGCGCCAGCAATGAACGTGGACAGCGCGAATCCCAGCCCACCCGTGAACGCCGACGACGCCAGCGCCACGAACGGCGAAACCCCGACGCGCGCCTTGGGGGCCGTGGCCTTCTTCTCGTCGGAAACGGGCGCGGCGGTGGGAGCCGGTGCGGGCGCGGCGGAGGCCTGCGGTGCGGGCTTGGGACCTTCCGCCGTGGCGCCGTAGGTGCGGATCATGTGCGCCAGCATGGCGTCGGCCTGCTGGTTGAGCAGCGGGAGGATGAGGTCGCGCTCGCCCTTGGCGGTGCCGGAGACGCGCTTCTCCACCTCGGCGGTGTGGACGTTGATGAACACCAGCGTGGCCGCGGTGGTGCCGCCCACGTCGCCCAGCGTGCCGCTCACCAGGCGGTCCGCCTGCGCCATGCGACCCAGCTGGAGGAGCCCCTCCACGTCCTCGCTGACGCCCAGCTGCATCTGTTGCGCGTGATAGCCGGCCACGCGTGCCAGCTCCTGCTCGCTGATGATCTTGAAGGAGCCCACCTTGCTCATGCGCGCCACGAGGATGGCGTCGGCGGTGGCGGGCTCCACGGGCACGCGCGGGTCCACGCGGTAGGGCAGCACCAGCACGCGGGGGCGCGGGTCGGCGGGGGTCTCCGTCGACGACGGAGCAGCGCCGGCGGGAGGCGTCTCCTGGGCGCGCGCCGGGAGCGAGGCCAGCAGCAGCGCCGCCAGGGTCAGATGCCGCAGTTGGAGATCTCGGAGCAGGTCTTGTCGATCACGCACTGGTAGCTCTCGGTGGAGGCGCCCGCCTCGGTGAGGGTCCGGCAGTCCTCGGTGCAGGAGCTGCCGCCCGACTGCACACCACACCGGACCAGCTTGGCGCAATAGCTCGAGCACATCTCGGAGCAGTCCAGCTGCCCGCCCGCCCGCACGCAATCCGGCGCGCCCGCGTCCGGACCGCCGTCCAGGCTGCCATCCCCGTCGGTGCACGCCGCCAGCGCGCACAGGACCAGCAGCGGGGCCAGTCGGGCGAGCAGGCGTGGGCCCTTCAGGGTCATGCGTTCCTCCCGGACGGGGTGGCCTCACGCTAGCACGTGCCCTCAGCGGGGCATCACCACGTGATTGGTCTGCGTGGGGAAGGCGAAAGAGCTGCCGTGGCGCGCCACGATCTCCATGAAGCCCAGCAGCACCTCCTCGCGGATGCGCATGAAGGCGTTGAAGTCGGTGGTCTTGAACCAGGCCATCACCTCCACGTCGAGCGAGTAGGCCCCCAGCGCGCGGAAGCGCACGGTGAGGTCATCCTGGTGCAACAGCGGGTGCGCGCGCAGCAGGGCCTCCACGTCCGTGAGGATGGCGCGCAGCTGCTCGGCGGTGGTGCCGTAGGTGAGGCCCAGGATGGTGCTGAGGCGGATCCGGTCGCGCACGGAGAAGTTCTCGGTGCGCATGTCGGCGAGCTTGCCGTTGGGAATGGTGATCAGCGTGCGGTCCAGCGTCCGCACCCTCGTCGAGCGCAGGCCCACCACCTCCACCGTGCCCAGGAAGTCGTCGATCTTCACGAAGTCCCCGGGCCGGAACGGCTGGTCCACGCCCAGCGAGATGGAGCCGAAGAAGTTCTCCAACGTCTTCTGCGCGGCCAAAGCCACGACGAGGCCACCGAGCCCCAGGCCGGCCACCAGGCTGGTCACCGGGTAGCCCAGCCCCTGGATCACGCTCACCACGGTGAGAATGACGACGACAACCTTGAGGAACCGGCCACTGAAGGGGAGCAGCGCGCGGATGGCTGGCCGCGTGGCCATGTACGGGTTCTGCGCCAGCCCCTCCACGAACACGTCGACGGAGCGCAGCACCGCCCAGGCCAGCGCCAGCGGGATGCCGCTGCGGAGGGCGTCGTGGAGCGCGTCATGGGAGGTGGGCCGCAGGCGCAGCAGCGGCAGGAGCGCAATGGCCGAGAGCGCGCCCAGCGCCAGCACCAGGGGGCCGTGCGCGTGCTGCAGGAGCTTGTCGTCGAGATCACTGGCGGTGCGACGCGCCACCTGGCCCAGCACGCGCGTCACCACCCAGGTCACCATCCGTCCCAGCAGGTAGCTGACGAGGAGCAATGGGAGCAGCGCGAGCCATTGCCACAGCGCCCAGCCGCGGAAGCCCGGTTCCACCAGCGCGCGGGGCAGGTGCTCCTCGACCCAGCCCGGTGGCGGCGGCGCGGATTCCGTCGTCACGGTGGTGGCGGCGCGCGGCGTCACCACGCGGACCTGCATCCCCTCGGTGGGCATGTCCGGGGACGGCTCCTGCGCGGCCAGGAGGGGTGACGACGTCAGGAAGCACAGGTTCAGGAGCAGCAGCTTGGGCGTCATGAGCGCGGCTTGATAGCGCCACCTTGTTCCCGGCGACACCCACCGGCGGACGGGGTAAGGGAGGCGCACCCGTCCCGGAGCCTGCATGCCCTGGTTGCCCCAGCTGGTCCTGTTCACGACGTCATGGATGCCCGCCCAGTTCTCCTGTGAGTGCCCTGAGCCACACAGCAACATGCTCCTGGCTCCGTCCGACGGACAGACCGGCGTCCCCGTCAACACGCGCATCTGGGTGGGCGGCGGACACACCGGGGGATTCCGCGCCGGCGGAGGTCGCACCGGCGTCTCGCTCACCGAGCAGGCCACCGGCAACCCGGTGAGCGGAGCCCAGGGGCAGCTCAGCGGGCCGGAGGAGCTCTTCACCGTCTTCACCCCGACGGCAACCCTCAAGCCCGACACCGCCTACGAGATCCACGTAGGCTCGAAGACCTTCCAGTTCACCACCGGCTCCGACGAGGACAATGACAATCCCGCCAAGCCCACCGTCGAGAAGACGCGATTCATCAGCGGACCCGAGCCGGCGTGCGGACCCGCGCCGGTGAACGTGGCCACCTTCACGTTGAAGTCGGATGGGCTCGTCGTCGTGGGGGACCTGGATGCGGCCTCCGCGCTCGACGTGGCGGAAGCCACCGGCACCGTCTCCGGCGTCACCCAGGGAGACACGCTCTCCTTCGGCAACGGCAACTGCCACGTCGGGTGGGGGAATGCCGGGCCGCTGGTCAAGGGAGACTTCCGCTTTGGCGTCTATGACCTGGCGGGCAACTTCTCCGGCTGGACCGCAACGCAGCCGGTGATCATCCCGCCGCTGGTCCCGCCCTGCGCCTGCACCACGACGAGCGATGCCGAGCCCCTGGCCGCATGGGCGGGTCTGGCAGGCGCGTTCTTCGTCGTGGTGCGGCGGCGGCTGCGACGCTGACGGCCAGGTTGGAGGCGGCCGCAACGGATGGTGGCCGGGGCGGTCTCGACTCCACGCGTCAAGCGACGTCACTACTTTCCGCTCGGCGGGTGCTGTTAAGGTGCCGCCCATGGATTGCATCCGCTTCACGCTCAATGGTCGCGTCGTGGAGGAGCGTTCGGTCCCGCCCACGCTGACGTTGCTGCAGTACCTCCGCTACACGCAGGGTCTCACCGGCACCAAGGAAGGCTGCGCGGAAGGTGATTGCGGCGCATGCACCGTGGCCATCCTCGACGCGGATGCGCAGGGCGGACCGGCGTGGCGCGCGGTGAACAGCTGCCTGGTGCTGCTCCCCATGCTGCAGGGCAAGCAGGTGGTTTCCGTCGAGGGGATTGCCCAGGGCGGTGCGCCGCATCCCGCGCAGGAGAGCCTGGTGCAGGCCTTGGGCAGCCAGTGCGGCTACTGCACGCCCGGCGTGGTGATGTCCATGTTCGAGGCCTGCTACCGCAAGGACCTGGACCAGCCCTGGAAGCTCGACGACCAGATGTGCGGCAACCTGTGTCGCTGCACCGGCTACCGACCCATCAAGGACGCCACGAAGCAGGTGGCCGGCACACTTCCCGACGACAAATTCCGTGTCGCACTCAAGGACGCCCCGCGCGCGGACATGAAGCTCAGCTACCAGGCCGGTGCGCAGCGCTACTTCACGCCCACCACCGTCGAGGAATTGGGCGCCCGCCTGGCGGAGCACCCGGAGGCGCGCATCGTCTGCGGCGGCACCGACGTCTCGCTCGAGGTCACCAAGCGCTACCAGGAGCTGCCGCTGGTCATCTCCGTGGAGGGCGTGCCGGAGCTGCGACGGATGGAGAAGCTCTCCGACGGGACGGTGCGCATTGGTGCCACGGCCACGCTCTCCGACGTGGAAGCCTTCACCGAGATGCCGCTCCCGCCGGTGCACCGCATGCTGCGCTACTTCGCCTCGCGGCAGATCAAGAACCGCGGCACGGTGGGCGGCAACCTGTGCAACGCCTCCCCCATTGGCGACATGGCGCCGGTGCTGCTGTCGCTCGATGCATCCGTGGAGCTGACGTCGAGGAATGGGACGCGCCGGGTTCCGCTCAAGGAGTTCTTCCTCAGCTACCGCAAGACCGCGCTGCAGAAGGGGGAGTTCCTCTCCGCGGTGCTGGTGCCGCCCATTCCGTCGGATGCGCGGGCCAGCGCGTACAAGGTCAGCAAGCGTCGCGAGCTGGACATCAGCGCGGTGGCGGCGGGTTTCCTGGTGCGTGTCGACGGAGGTGGGCTGGTGGTGGAGGCGCGCCTGGGTTTTGGCGGCATGGCGGCCACGCCCGCGCGCGCACGTCAGACGGAGGCGGCGCTGGTGGGCAAGCCGTGGAATGAGCAGACGGTGGAAGAGGCGGCGCTGCTGCTGGACAAGGACTTCGCGCCCATCAGCGACCACCGCGGCTCGTCGTGGTACCGCGCCACCGTGGCGAAGAACCTGCTGCGCGGATTCTTCGTCGAGACCCAGAAGGATCCCGTGCCCGCGCTGCCGCAGCGTCCCACCGCCACCGTTCAACTGGAGCAGGTCTGATGGGAGAAAGCCCGATGAGCCAGAGCCCGCTGCATCGTCCCGCCCTGCATGAGAGTGCGTATCGCCATGTCAGCGGCGCCGCTCTCTACGTCGACGACCTGCCGCCTCCCAAGGGCATGCTGCACGGGCAGGTGCTGTCCTCTCCGGTGGCGCGTGGTCGCATCAAGCAGCTGGATGTTTCCGGGGCGCGCGCCATCCCCGGCGTGTTGGCCGTGCTCACCGCCCAGGACATCCCCGGTCACAACCAGATTGGCCCCGCGCTCCCCGACGAGCCGCTCCTCGCCGAGAACGAGGTGTTCTGCGTGGGACAGGCCGTGGCGCTCGTGGTGGCGGAGACGCCGGAGGCGTGTCGCAAGGCCCTGGCCGCCGTGAAGGTGGAGTACGAGGAGCTGAAGCCCATCCTCACCATCCCGGAGGCGGAAGCGGCCAACGCGTTCATCGGCGCGCCGCACGTCATCCGGCGTGGCGACGTGGATGCTGCGTTCAAGGACGCGGCGCTCATCCTGGAGGGGGAGAGCGAGTGCGGCGGGCAGGACCACTTCTACCTGGAGACGCACGCCGCGCTGGCCACGCCGCTCGAGAACGGGACGTGGCACATCGTCTCGTCGACGCAGCATCCTTCCGAGGTGCAGGCCAAGGTCGCGGAGATCCTGCACACGCCGCGCAGCGCGGTGGTGGTGGAGTGCCCGCGCATGGGCGGCGGCTTTGGTGGCAAGGAGACCCAGGCCGCGCACTTCGCGGCGTTGGCGGCGTTGGGGGCGCATCACACGCGTCGACCGGTGAAGGTGTGGCTCAACCGTGACCAGGACATGATCACCACGGGAAAGCGCCACCCGTTCCTCACGCGCTACCGCGCCGCGTTTGCCGCCGACGGGACCATCCTGGGCCTGCGCGCACGTGTCACCGCCAATGGCGGCTGGAGCGCGGACCTCTCGCTGGCCATCCTGGACCGCGCGCTCTTCCACATCGACAACTGCTACTACCTGCCCGCCGTCCATCTCGAGGGTTACGTGGCCAGGACCAACCTGCCGTCCAACACCGCGTTCCGCGGCTTTGGTGGTCCGCAGGGGATGCTGGTCATCGAGGAGATCATGAGCCGCGCGGCGGAGCGCCTGAAGCTGGACCCCGCCGAGCTGCGACGCAGGAACTTCTACGGGGACGCGCCGCGCAACGTTGCGCCGTACACGCAGGTGGTGAAGGACAACCGCATGCCGCGCATCTGCGACGAGTTGTTGGCCTCGTCGGAGTACACCAAGCGGAAGGCGGCGGTGGAGCAGTTCAACGCCACGCACAAACACGTGAAGCGGGGCATTGCGTTCTCGCCGGTGAAGTTCGGCATCTCGTTCACCATGACCATGCTGAACCAGGCGGGCGCGCTGGTGCTGGTCTACGCCGACGGCAGCGTGCAGATGAACCATGGCGGCACGGAGATGGGGCAGGGGCTCCACTCCAAGATGCTGGCGGTGTGCGCGCATGAGCTGGGTGTTCCCGTCGAGAGCATCCGCGTGATGAACACCGCCACCGACAAGGTGCCCAACACCTCCGCCACCGCGGCATCCAGCGGCTCCGACCTCAACGGGCAGGCCGTGAAGGAGGCGTGCCACACCATCCGTGAGCGCATGCGCCCCATCGCCGCCAAGCTGCTGGGGCTGCACAATGGTGACGCCGACAAGATCGTGTTCGAGAACGGACGCGTGTTCCTGCCGGGCACGGACAAGGAGACCACGTTCGAGAAGGTGGCCGCCGCGGCGTACGTGGCGCAGGTCTCGCTCTCGTCGACGGGCTACTACCGCACGCCGGGCATCGGCTACGACCGCGCCGCGGGGAAGGGCACGCCGTTCTACTACTTCGCCTATGGCGCGGCGGTGTGTGAGGTGGAGCTCAATGCGCTGACCGGCGAGCACCGCGTGCTGCGCGCGGATGTGCTCCACGACGTGGGCGACTCGCTGATCCCGACGATCGACCGCGGGCAGGTGGAAGGCGCGTTCATCCAGGGGCTTGGCTGGCTCACCTGCGAGGAGGTTCTCTTCGACGCCAAGGGACGGCTGCTCACGCATTCCCCCTCGACGTACAAGATCCCCGCGGTGGGCGAGGCGCCGGAGGACTTCCGCGTGTCGCTGCTGGAGCGCGCGCCGCAGGACGGTGTCATCCACGGGAGCAAGGCCGTGGGTGAGCCGCCGTTGATGCTGGCCATCGGTGTCATTGGTGCGCTGCGACACGCGGTGGGCGCGTTCGCCGACGCCGGGACCGAGGTGGAGCTGCGCTTGCCCGCTACGCCGGAGTCGATCCTGCGCGCCGTCGAGCACGCCAAGGCCACGCGGGTTGCGAAGACCGCCGCGCGTCCTTCGACGGTGGTTGCCGCCACGTGACGCGCTGATGGAGCTCGAGCTGCTCATCAAGGGCCTCGTGCTCGGCTTCTCCGTCGCTGCGCCGGTGGGACCCATTGGCATCCTGTGCATCCGTCGCACGTTGGCGGAAGGACGTCGTCACGGATTGGCGTGCGGCATGGGCGCCGCCACCGCCGACGCGATGTATGGCCTGGTGGCCGGCCTGGGCCTCACCGCCGTCTCCGACACGCTCGTGCAGCAACAACAACTCATGCAGGCCGTGGGCGCGGTGTACCTGGGTTGGATGGGCGTGCGAACGCTGCAGCGCGCACCGGCGGAGCGTGAGGCCAACGCATCGGGCTCGTCGCTGCTGGGCGCGTGGGCCTCGACCTTCCTGCTCACCGTCAC
Organism: Myxococcota bacterium; assembly: GCA_040752415.1. Taxonomy (GTDB): domain Bacteria; phylum Myxococcota; class JACRCW01; order JACRCW01; family JACRCW01; genus JBFMGU01. The sequence goes on along the minus strand of JBFMGU010000197.1, from coordinate 8,860 downwards.
CAATCCCGCCACCATCCTCTCCTTCGCCGCCATGTTCGCCGCGCTGGGGATTGGCGCGGGCGCGGGCAGCATCTCCGCGGCCGTGTTCCTCGTCGTGGGGGTGCTCGTGGGCAGCGCGGCGTGGTGGCTCATGCTCAGCGGCGGCGTCAGTGTGTTCCGTGAGCGCGTCACGAGGACGCACCTGCAGTGGGTGAACCGCGTTTCCGGCGTGGTGCTGCTGGGATTCTCGCTCTGGGCCGTGGTGTCGCTCCTGCGCGCGTGAGGGCGTGGTAGCGTCGGCGCGCCTGCATGTTGACCTCCCGCTTCAATCCGTGGCGCAGCCTCGTCGGGCTTCCGCGCGAGATGTGGATTCTCGCCGCCGCCAACCTGGTCAACCGCATGGGCACCATGGTGTTGCCTTTCATGGCGCTCTACCTGACGGGCGCGCGCGGACTCTCGCCCAGCACCGCGGGCATGGTGCTGGCGGTATGGGGTGTCACGGCGGTGGTGGCGGCCCTCGTCGCGGGAGCGTTGGCGGACCGGCTTGGCGCGTTGCGGGTGCAGCGCATGAGCCTGGTGCTCTCCAGCGGGCTCCTCATGGCCTTTCCGCTCGCGCACGACCTGCCGACCATCCTGGTGATGACCGTGGTCACCGCGGCGGTGATGGAGGCCTTCCGACCCGCCAACCTCGCGCTCGTGACGTTGATTGCACCGCCGGAGATGCGTCGTCAGGCGTTCGCGTTGAACCGGCTTGCGGTCAATCTGGGTATGAGCCTGGGCCCGGCGCTGGGCGGGTTCCTGGCCACCGTCTCCTTCACGTGGCTCTTCGTGGGGAACGGAATCTCGTCGCTTCTGGCCGGGGTCATTGTCTTTGCGTTTCTTCGCGGCCCGCGCGTGGAACGAAAGGTCACGACGGAAAAGGCCACTTCTCCGACGGGCGGCGCGTGGAAGGACCTTCGCTTCCTGGCCTTCCTCCTCAGCATGGTGCCGGTGGCGGTGGTGTTCTTCCAGCATGAAGCGGCGCTGCCGGTGTACCTGGTGCGGCACCTCGGCATGTCGGAGGCCATCTACGGCAGCATGTTCACCGTCAACACGGTGCTCATCGTCCTCCTCGAGGTGGGCGTGAACGCGGCCATGTCCGGCTGGTCCCACCGACGGAGCCTGGCGCTGGGCTGTGTGCTGTGCGGCCTGGGATTCGGGGCGTTTGCGCTGGTGCAGACCCCGCTGCACGCCATGCTCACCGTGGTGGTGTGGACCTTCGGGGAGATGATCCTGTTCCCCGGCATGAGCGCCTACGTCGCCGAGGCCGCGCCGACGGAGCGACAGGGCCAGTACATGGGCATGTACACCATGGCGTTCGGCGTGGCGTTCAGCTTTGGGCCGTGGCTGGGCACCGCCATTCTCGAGGCGTTCGGCGGTCCTGTGACGTGGGCGGTGATGCTGGTGCTGGGGTTGGTGAGCGCGGGGGCCATGGCGGTGGTGGCGGTACCTCGTCGCGCCACGACGTAAAACCGCTCAGAACGGGATGCGGATGCCGGCGCTGACGTTGGTGTCGCCGCGGCTGTCCACTCCGCCGCTCAGGTAGAACTCGGTGTTGCCCCGACGACCATTGAGCGAGAGGTTGGCGCTGGTGACGTCGGTGTTGAAGTTGTGGCTGACGCCCGCCGAGAGGTTGAGGTTGGGTGAGCCGTGACTGACGCCCACGCCCAGCGTGGAGGCGCGACCGTCCACCATGCCGCCGGAGAGGTTCATGGTGGTGTGCGGGTCCAGGCGCAGGTTGAGGCCGCCGTTCACCGACGTGCTGCCCGTGCCGAAGTCGTGATGGACGTTGACGTTGGCGCCCAGGTTGCCGTGCGTCACGTTCACCGAGCCGCCCGCGCCGGTGGCGTGCAGGTCGGAGAAGCTGCTGCCGCCCACCGTGACGTGCCCGTCGACGTTGACGGTGGTGTTGTTGCCCAGGCGGAACGTGGAGGAGAGCCCGCCGGTGAGCGAGGGGTCGCGCAGCGACGGACCGAAGGACGCATCCAGCCGTCCCTTGAGCGTGTCCCCGACGATGGGGAACTTGAACCCGGTGGGAATGCCCAGCTTCTTGAGCGCGTCGGTGCCGCCCTTCACCGCAATGGTGCCCGCCGCCACCGCGCCCGCCACACCCAGGGCCACCAGCGCCGCCGGCTCGTCGTGCCAGAGGTTCTTCAGCCACTCCTTGGCCGCGCGCGAGGCCACGTTCCCGACGTCACCACCCAGGTCCTTGAGCGGCTTGTCCACCGAGTCCGCCGGCAGCGAGGGCAACAGGCTGCGAATCTGGTCCGCCAGCGCCGGACTCAACGCGCTGAGCGGCATGTCCATCAGGAAATCCTTCAGCGCGCCCTGCAGCTTCTCTTCCGCCTCCGGCGTCATGGGCCGGTTCACCAGCAGGTCCGGGTTCACCCGCACGTGCGCCGGGTTGAGCCCCATGGAGGTGCTGATGTTGTCGAACAGGCGCTCCAGCGCGCGGTTCACCGTGGCTTCCCGCGCGGCGTTGCGCACCGGGTCCACGCCGTCGGTGCGCGTGAACGCGTCAATGCCCGTGCCCGAGGGCGGCGGCGGCGGCAGCGGCGTGGAGAGCGGCGTGGTGCTCGTCGTGGTGGGGAGGACCAGAGGACGCGGACCGCCGGTGCGAATGGGATCGGGCATGACTCACCTCGGAAGGGGCTGCGCATGTTATGCCTTCCCACGCGTGACATCCAGGGAGATGGAGGCGGGATGAGCAAGGTCGGTGTGGTGGACATGGTGCGCGTGCTGGACGAGACCCAGCTGGGCAAGCAGCACGCCGCGGAGCTGAAGGCACGCTGGGACGAGAGGAAGGCCGCCTATGATCGACGTCGGGAGGCGGTGTCCATTCCCGGTGGTCGCCCCGTGGAGCCGGAGGCGCTGGCTCGCGAGCTGCAACAGCTTGATGTCGACGCGCAACGGGACCTGGGGGAGCTGCGCTCGAGCATGATCAAGGACGTCACGCAGAAGGCGCGCGAGGCGCTCAAGACGTTGTGCGCGGAGAAGGGCGTCGACGTTGTCGTCGAGAAGTCCGCCGTGGTGTTCTTCTCCGACCCCGCGGCCGATCTCACCGCGGAGCTGATGGCGCGCCTGGACGCGAAGCCGGACACGGGCGCGAAGCCGGCGCCACGCAAGAAGCGTTGAGGATCTGAGCTTGCCATGAGGGCGGGAGCGCTGGTTGTCTTCCTTCATGGCCTCCTCCCAGGTTGGGAATCCGGTTCGACGACGTCTCGGTCTCCTGGCGCCGCTGGCACTGGCCGTCCTGGCCACCCCGTCGGACACCCAGGCGTTCAATCCGCTGACGAGCCTCGCGGAGTTCAATCGCATCGTCGGGAGCGGCGTGAGCGCGTTGGGGCGCCATACCCTCGCCAGCGCCGGGAACGTGCTGGGCAACATGGTGGACGCGTTGGCCACGCCGGTGCTGGAGGGCGCGGAGCTGCGCGGCTGGCGGCTGCTGGACGACGTGGAGGACCGGGTCTCCCGCCAGGTGGACCACGCCCGGGAGGCCGCGCGCGACGTGACCAACACCGCGGCCGAACAGGCGCTGCGTGTGGCCGGCAACGTCAACCAGGACATGGCCGCGCGGATCCTGCAGGCCCAGGTGGCGGCCAACGACGTGGCGCAGCGCACGCTGGGGCGGCTGGATGACGTGGCGCGGGCGCGCATCAAGCAGGCGGGTGCGGAAGCGCGGAATCTCGTCGAGAAGGTGAGCGCGGAGACCAAGAAGCGCCTCGACGACCTGGACCGCATCCTGGAGGTGCGCGCCGGTCAGCTGGAGGGGATCGTCTCCCGTTCCATCCTCCAGGCCGACGCGGCGGTGGCGGCGCGCATTGACCAAGCGGACGAGGCGGTGGGCAAGCGCATTGGCAACGTCGACGTGGTGATCACCAAGCAGGGGCTCGCCGCGGAGGGCTCCATCCTCCGGGTCGCCACGCTCATTGCCATGGTGGTGCTGCTGGCGTTCGTGATCTGGCGGTTGTGGGTGGAGTTCGTCGAGGCGTGGCGACGGATGGGAGACCACAAGGGCGTGGCGCGCATGGGCCACACGCTGAAGGACGCGGCGTTGCGCATGGTGGTGCAGCTGCTGTTGGCGGGAGCCGGCGCGGCCGGATTGTACGTGCTCTCCGACGGACTTTCCGTGGGACCGCGCAAGGAGCGTGACGCGCTGGCCGCGCACCACGACCAGGCGCTGAAGAACGCCGTGGCCGCGCTGGACTTCACGCGCGTCAAGTACCACGCGGCGCAGCTCCAGCTCCTCGACGCCACGCCGGAGGACGAAAAGCGCCACGTGGCGTTGGTGATGAAGAGCGAGCTGCTGCGCACGGTGTTGATGCGCGGTGCATCGTTCCGCACCCTGGACGGCCTGCGGGACCTGATGAAGACCGTTTCCGACGTGGAGCACGCGCTGGGACAGCCGGATGCGGACGTGGAGTCGGTGAAGGCGCACGTGTTGTGGCGGGTGGGGGCCACGCGGGAGGCCGAGTATGAAGCCGCGTGTCATGCCGCGCGCGCGCTGGAGCTGGGGAAGGGCGCGGCGCCGGAGGGATTCCTGCTGCGTCCCCTGGCGGAACACTATGTTCGCCTATTCAAGGACGATCCTTCCCTGCCGGAGTTCCGGGGCAATGACACCTGCGCGGCGACGTTGCAGGTTGCGGCCGTCCCGTCCCTGGACCAGGTGAAACCGTATCCTCCGCTTCAGCACCTCTTCGTCTTTGATCATGCCGTCAGGAAGCTGCAGCGGACGTCCAACGCGGCCTACGTGGCCCTGCTGGAGCAGCACGTGGCGTACCGTCTGGCGGGCGGCAGGGCCAGGCTGGCTCCGGGCACCGCGACCATGGATGCCCTGGTGGAGCGGGAGAAGCAGGCCAAGGCCGTGGTGGCCGCGTGGCGCGAGTTCGACATGACGCTGGAGAGCAATCCCTGGCTGCTGGGCACGCCGCTGGTGCTCGCGGTGTTCCAGCTCAACGACGCCATGCTCTCCCACGCCCTCTGGTTCCTGGACAACCGGGACACCGACAAGCTGCCGCCACGCCTGGCCGAGGCGGAGACCGCGGGCGCCAAGGCCACCATGGCACCGGTGCGCATGGCGTGGTTGCAGCGCTACGCGCCCGCACTGGGGCGACGGTTGCAGGACGTGGTGAGCTACCAGGAGTCGGAGCGCTTCCTGGAGTATGAGCAGCAGCTCCTGGTGCTGGAGCGGAGCGTGGAGGCGTTCCGCACGGGATTGTCGTCGGAGGGGATGGGTGTGATGCAGCACGCGTGGCGCGCGGCGGAGGCGGCGGCGGCGCTGGGGCTGTACGCGGAACGCAATGGCAGGCCGGTGCGCTACGCGGATGTGCTGGCAGCCAACTTCCCCGACGGATGGAGTGTCCCGGATACCGTCAAGAGCCGCATCCAGGATGCGTACCGCTTGCGCCCGTTGTGACCCGCGTCGTCGAGGTGCTCACTGCTTGAGCAGCGGAGCCAGCTCGCCCTTCTGGTCCATCTCGGTGACGATGTCGCAGCCGCCCACGAAGCTCCCGTTGACGTACAGCTGCGGCAGCGTGGGCCAGTTGGAGAACCGCTTGATGGCCTCGCGCAGCTCGGGGTCGGCCAGGACGTTGCGCGTCTCGTAGCCCACGCCGTGGCGGTTCAGGATGTCCACCACGCGCGCCGAGAAACCGCACTGCGGCAGCGCCTTGGTGCCCTTCATGTACAGGATGACCTTGTTGCTGGTGACGTCGTTCTTGATCTTCTGGAGGATGTCCTCGGCCATGGCTCAACCCTTGCCCGGCACCCTGGCCGGCGTGGAGGTCTTCAACGTGAGGGCGTGGATGGGGCCGCGCATCTCCTCGGCCAGCGCCGCGTAGACCAGGCGGTGCTGCTCCACCACACCCTTCCCCTCGAAGGCGCGGCTCACCACGGTGGCCTCCCAGTGATCACCGCCGCCGGTGAGGTCCCGCAGCTCCACCGTCGCGTCGGGGAGCGCGGCCTGGATCTTGCGCTGGATGTCCTCTTTCCGCATGGCGTCATCCGCTCCTTGGGGGAATGCGCCAGTCCTACCGACGAGGCCCACGCCTGCCAAGTGCGCTCGCGCCGCCGCCCGTGATGTGTCATTCAACGGCTCATGACGGGATGCCGTCGGATGCTCGTGGCCGGGGTGTGGGCGCTCGTGGTGCCCTCACATGCCGTTGCCGCCGTCGACGGATTGTTCCAGGGCGCGGGCGCGCTGCTGGTGCCGGTGGATGCGGCCGCGCTGCGCCTGGCCCGCCTGGATCTCACCATCCGTCCGGTCGCCACCGACCGCTGCTACCGCATCCTCTACAAGGGCGCCGACGTGCGCGCGGCCATGGTGGCGGAGGATTTCCCCCCGCAGGACCACGCGGAGATTGGCGCGCAGCTGCCCTGCACCAGCGACCTGACCCGCCACCTGCGCGTGCGCTGGGAGGCCTCCGCCGTCTACGAGGTGCATCCCCAGGCCGATCTCCCCGACGTCACGCTGGCGCTGCCCGTCCCCACCTGGAACCTGGATTTGCCCTACACCGTCGGGGAGGAAGCCGGGAGCCTGTGCTGCAGCCTGCCGGTGCCGGGGCTGGCCAATCCCAGCGTGCGCATCCGCGGACAGGAAGTGGACCGCCTGGCGCTCAGGAACGTGACGCTGGACGTCGACGCGGGGAGCCCGCCGCAGCTGGCGTACACCTGGCGCACCTCGTTCCGGAAGGGCCAGAAGGTGTTCATCACCGTCGAGTACGAGTTTGGCGCGTACCACGTGGGCGGCTTCACCGAGGGCAGCGAATATCCCTCCGGCAGCGCGCTGTGGTTCGACAACCGCCCGCGCTGGGAGGTGGCGTGGGGTGACGCGCGCATGCCGCCGGCGGAGCACCTGGTGCACAACCTCTCGACGCTGCAGGCCTGGGCGCTGCCGGGTGCGCCCGCGCGCGTGAAGGTGCAGCTGCCCAAGCACGTCTCCGCGCTGTACGCCGTGCCGCTCAAGCCGCGCCCCACCTGCGTGGACACCCATGCGCTGAGCTGGACGCTGCGCGCGGATGCTCCCACCGACGACGTCGACGTGGCGTACGTGTCCTGGCGCGCGGAGCCGGACAACGCCATGCCGCTGCCGAAAATGGTGGCCATGGGGCAATGGCGCGCGTGGCGGCACACCGTGGCGGGAGAGGGCGCGGAGGTGCAGCACACCTGCAGGCTCCTCAAGTCCATCTCCGCGCAGGCCAAGGGGGAGCTGAAGAGCCTGGTGGACCAGATGATTGCGCGCCGCGAGTGCGTGGAGTCGTGTTGAGTGGGTCCCAATGATCCTGAAAGGAAGTCAGGAGTCAGAAGTCAGAAGTCAGAAGGTTCTTCCGTCGTCGCTGCGGCATCACCTTCTGACTTCTGACTCCCTTTTCCTGGAAATCCCGACCACCCAAGGAGAGAAACCATGAAGAAGCTGTGGAGCGCTTTCACCTTTGCCTCCGTGGCGCTGGGCCTCTGTGCCGTGGCGGCCGCGGAGGCCCCCAAGCCCAGTGGCAAGACGGAGATCACCTGGTGGGGACACGCGGCGTTCATCATCAAGACGCCAGGCGGCGCCACGCTGGCGGTGGACCCGTGGTTGCAGAATCCCAAGGCGCCCGCCGGAGCCAAGTGGCCGGAAGCGCTCGACGCCATCCTGGTCACCCACGGTCACTCCGACCACGTGGGCAACGCCGCGGAGCTCGCCAAGAAGACCGGCGCCACGCTGGTGGGCTCCTATGAGCTGACCAACATCATCGGCGTGGAGAAGGCCGCGGGCGGGAACATTGGCGGCAGCGTGAAGATCAAGGACGCCACCATTCACTTCGTGGAGGCGGTGCATTCCTCTGGCTACGGCGACGATCCCAAGAACCCCCGCTACGCCGGGCCCGCCATGGGCTACATCATCGAGATCGAGAAGGGCCCGGTGCTCTACCACGCGGGCGACACCGGCTTCTTCTCGTCGATGGCGCTGATTGGTGAGCGCTACAAGCCCACCGTGGCGCTGCTGCCCATTGGCGGTCACTTCACCATGGACCCGCGCGGTGCGGCCCTGGCGCTGCGCATGCTGAGGGCGCCCAACGTCATCCCCATGCACTTCGGGACCTTCGGCCTCCTCAAGGGCACGCCCGACGAGCTGCGCGCCGCGCTCAAGACCGAGAACCTCACCACGAAGGTGGTGGAGATGAAGCCGGGCGAGACCACCTCGTTCTGAATCCGACCGAGGGAAAGGGCACGGCGTTCAAGCCGGTGCCGCCCGACGACGCGGGGGTGGCCGATGGCAAACGGGTGGGCCATCCGTTCGAGGCGGAGGCGGAGCGAGACGCTGGGCCAAGAAGAAGCCACCAGCACGTGCGCGGACACCGTCACCTACTCGCAACACGCTTCCTCGCGGTTGCAGTTGAGGCGCTCAAACCTGGCCTTCCACATCAGCTCGCCGTTGCTGTTTCGCCTGGCCACCGTAGCGCCGCTAAGAATCGTCATCTTCACCGCGGGACGGTTCGGGGCATACTCTTCTTCGAAGGTACAGCACGAGCACTTCTCTCCAGTGCTGAAGTCACCGCTTGTGACCAAGCCGCCGGAGGGATGCGCGGCGAATTCAGCGAATGAAGGTCGCTCGTTGCGAGTATCAATGGTGCGCACGACGTTCCCATCGAGATCAAAGAGGGCGAGCGCTAAGTGGGTCCGCAAAAGTCTTTTGACAACGCGTCACGAAGCCAGAACTTGTCGGACAGGATGCCTCAGGGCAATCGCACCTAAACACCAAGCACCTTCAGGAGGTAGGGCTCATCCCAGCCAGCGAGCTTCCGCTTGGCTTTGATGCCGATCTTTTTCGTCTTTTCCTGTTTGAGAAGGTTCAGCGCAATCT
>JBFMGU010000196.1:0-20318 GCA_040752415.1 Myxococcota bacterium | reverse complement strand
CGCGGAGGAGGCCAAGAAGGCGGAGGAGGCCAAGGCCGCGGAGGAGGCGAAGAAGGCCGAAGAGGCGAAGGCCGCGGAAGAAGCGGCGAAGAAGAAGAAAAAGAAGAAGTGAACCACGGTGCTGAGCGTCATTGGCAGGCGCGTCGTCGTGTGCGCGGCGCTCAGCCCTGGTGATACGCCTGCACCGCGCGCACCGCGCGTTCCCAGCGCTCCAGCAGTTCATCCCGACGAGAAGCCGGCATGCGTGGCTCATAGGTCACGCGCGCCTTCCAGCGACGTGCCAGCTCACTGAGCGGAATCCCCGTCAACGCGTGCAGCGCGAGGTTGGCGCTGCCCACCGCGGTGGCCTCCTTCTCGGCGGAGACCTGCACCGGGCGCTGCAGCACGTCGGCGAGGACCTGCATGAGGTACGCGTTCTCGGTGGGGCCGCCGTCCACCTTCAACGACTGCAAGGGCGTCGCCACGTCGTGCTCCATGGCGCGCAGCACCTCGAACACCTGGCAGGCAATCCCGTCCAGGGTCCCGCGCACGAGGTCACGGTGCGTGCTGGATTGGCTCAGCCCGAACACCGCGCCGCGCACCTGGGTCAGCCACCGCGGAGCCGCCAGGCCGGCCAGCGTGGGCACCACCATGACGTCGTGGTCGGTGGACTCCCGTGCCACCTCCGAGCTCTCCGCGACGGTGGCCAGCACGTGCAGCTGCTCCTTGAGCCATTGCACCGCGCTCCCGGCGCAGAAGATGCCGCCGTCCAGCGCGTAGCTCGTGGTGGTGCCCAGCTGCCACGCCACCGTGGTGAGCAGTCCGTGACGGGAGGCGCGCGGCGTGGCGCCGGTGTTCATGAGCAGGAAGCTGCCCGTGCCAAAGGTGCACTTGGCCTCCCCCGACGAGAAACACGCCTGGCCGAACAGTGCGGCCTGTTGATCCACCGCCAGCGCGTGCACCTCCAGGCCGCCGAGCGAGAGTGTCCCGACGTGACCCGCGCTCGGTCGCACCTCGGGGAGGATGGCCGCGGGAATGTCAAAGAGCGCGAGCAGCTCGTCGTCCCAGCGCAGGTGGTGGATGTCGAAGAGCAGGGTGCGGCTGGCGGTGGAAGGGTCGGTGACGTGCAGGCGTCCGTCGGAGAGCTTCCACAGGGTCCAGGTCTCCACGGTGCCAAAGAGCAGCTTGCCGGCGCGCGCGGCGTCGCGCAGGTCGGGGCGGGTGCGCAGCACCTGGGTGAGCTTGGGCGCGGAGAAGTAGCTGTCCAGGCGCAGGCCGGTCTTGTGCCGGAGGGCGCTCTCGTCGACGCGCGTGGCCAGCTCCCGGCACACCTCCGCGCCACGCTGATCCTGCCAGACGATGTTGGGAGTGACCGGCTCGCCGGTGGTGCGGTCCCAGAGCAGGAAGCTCTCGCCCTGGTTGTCCATCCCCACGGCGTCAATGCGGTGCGTGCCGAGCAGCGGTTGCACCACGGTGGAGACGGCGCGCACCAGGTCGTGCGGGTCCTGCTCCACGCGACCGGGCTCGGGGTAGCGCGTGGGAATGGGCGCGGAGCGCGTCTCCAGCGTGCGACCGTTCTCGTCGATAACCACCGCGGTGCACAGCGTGGTGCCGAGGTCGATGCCGAGGAGGCGCGTCATGCGCCCAGTCTACCCGCTGGTGGTGGACGCGCGAATCTCGACAACGTCGACGTACGAACGAACCTCCGGGGGCGAGCGGGGGCACCGCACCGGGAAGGGCACACGCGCGTTTCCCTCTCGCGGTCGTCCCGAACACGATTCAGCGGGCTCCCGCATCCGCGCGAAGAGGGAACAGCGTCTCGAGCATCGTGCGGGAATCCTCGTCCCCCAGCGTCAGGGCCGCCTGTGCCGCCACGATGCCGCAACCGCACGCGTCACACGACGCCGCCGGACCGAAGGTGCACGGGGTCTTGGGACGAAGCTGCACGTCGAAGGCGATGGCGCGATGCCGGTAGATGCACCGGTGCGCCACGACCTCCGCGCACGAAGGACGAAGCATCTCCAACGCCAGCTCGCTGTTGACGACGGTGCCCGGGGGCAGCCGCTGCAGCCGGTCCACCGCGCGCTCCCGCTGCTCCGGGGCCACCCGCAGGGGATCACCCGGTGGTCCCACGTGGAATCCCACGAGGATTCCCGCGGCCCCCAGCTCCTCGCGCAGCGCGGGCAGGTGCTCCGTCGCCGCAAGGTTGCTGCTGGTGAAGGTCACGGAAAGGAAGAACGTCCGAGCCCGCAGCGCCTCCAGGTTCCTCCGGGTGCGCTGGAATGCGCCGCTCCCGCGCAAACCGTCATGCAGCTCCTCCGGTCCGTCGACCGAGACCAGCAGCCCGGCCTCGAGATCCGCGGGGATGGGAACCACTCCCGACGTGGCCACCGCGTTCCGGGGCACGCTCCTCACCGCCTTGCGCAACAGCTCCGCACGCAGCAGGGGCTCGCCGCCCACCCAGAAGGCGGAGCGGATGCCGTGACGCCGCACCGTGTCCTCCAGGCCGGCCAGGAAGGTGGCGTCATCCAGGTCGTCGTCGGGCGGGAGGGGACCCCGGAAGAAGTAGCAATGCCGACACCGCAGCGGGCACCGGCGGGTCAGGTCGAAGGTCGCCACGGGTCGCGGAGGTGCGGCGACGTCATCAGGGGAGGAATGGGTGTGCACAACCCGGATGCTCGCGCCTGCGCGTCCGGCCGACAAGACCGGTGGATGTCCCCGGGTGGTGAATCTGCTGCGAAAAAACCGCGCGTTCCCCGACGACGCAGGGCACTGGCGCCCCATCGCGTCAGCTGTGCTCGCGCCACCCAGGTCGACCGGAGTTGCGGCGGCCGATGAACCATCCGTCAAGAATGGAAGTTGACGGATACTCGGGTTCCACGACGCGCGCGGAAGCTCCTTGGGCCGTCCATCCAAGTTGCGCGCAAGTTGCTGGAAGGCCCGCATCCTCGGGCGTGGGAGGAACTGGCGGCACGGAGCGGATGATGGGCTTGGAAGCGCTGCACAGGTGCCGAGCACGCAGCGCTGTCGGGGGAGGACAGGTCAGGCGGACTTCTTGCCCTGGCGCATCAGCTCGATGGTCTCGCCCACCACGCGCAACAGCGTCCGGCAATCCTCCGGCGTGATCCGGCCCATGTTCGCAATCTGGAACACGTTCTGCTCGTGGTAGATGCCCTTGCCCGGGTAGACCACGTAGCCCCGCTCGTCGAGCGCCTCGATGAAATCATCCACGCCGATGCCGGGCGGCAGGAAGATGCTGGTCACGGTGTTGGAGAACTGCTCGTCGGGAAGCAGCAGCTTGAGGCCCATCTGGCGCGCCCCGTCGCGGATGACCTTGGCGCACGCCTGGTACCGGCGGATGCGGCCCGGCAACGTCTCCTCGGTCAGCTCCTTGAGCGCGTGATCAAAGCCCACGATCATCGTCACGGCGGGCGTGTTGGGCGTCTGGTTGTGCTCGTCGGCCCACTTCATGTGGCTCTGCAGGTTCAGGTACATGTTCCGGCGTGGCATGTCCGGGCCCAGCGCCGGCACCGTGGAGCGGCGCGCCAGCACAAAGGCAATGCCGGTCATCCCACCCACCGCCTTGTTCCCCACCGAGGTGACGACGTCGATCTCATCCCGCAACACGTGGATGTCCTCGCCACCGAAAGCGCTCACCGCGTCCACGAAAGTGCGGCGACCGTGCTTGCGGGCCACCTCGTTGATGGCCTTGACCGGGTTGCGCATGCCGCTGCCCGTCTCATGCCACACGCTGCACACCCAGGAGATGCGCGGATTCCCGACGAGCATGCGCTCCAGCGCCGCCAGGTCCGGGAGCACGCCCCAGGGCGTCTGCGCCAGGTGCACCTTCACGCCGTAGCAGCGCAGGATCTCCACCAGCCGGTCCGCGAAGGGGCCGTTGTGGACCACCACCGCCTCCTCGGCGGGACGCACCAGCGAGGACAGCGCGCACTCGTTGGCCGCCGAGCCGCTGCCGGTGACCAGGACGCAGGTGTAGGAGTCGTCGGCGCCGAGCAGCTTCACCAGGCGGGCGCGGGCGCTGTTGAACACGCGCTCGAAGGCCGGTCGGCGGTGGGGCATGTCCGGGTGCATGAGCGCGGCCTTGGTCTCCGCGCTGGTCATCACCGGCCCGGGTGTGAAGAGCATCTTCCTGTCCATGGATCCCGTGACCCTCCACCTTTGCCTGGGGCGTGGTGCCAACCCAATGTAACTGCCGCCGGGCTCTTTGCACGGGACAGGCCAGCCAGCAACCCTCCACGACGTGAATCCGCCCCTCTCACGGCCACCCGGGGCGTGCCCTTGGCCACACGCGGCCCCGGGCGCTAAAGCACCGCGCGCCCACGGACCGCCTTCCGGTGTCGGGGCCTCTCCACCATGCGCCTGTACGCCAAGGATTACGTGACAAGCGGCAACCTGCTGGCCGGGTTTGCCTCCGCGCTGTTTGCCATGAACGGCAACCTGCTGTGGGCCGCGCTGATGATGCCGGTGGCCATGTTCTTTGATGCCTTTGACGGCATCGTGGCCCGCGTGACGCGTCGCTACAACAAGTTCGGCGGGGAGTTCGACAACGTGGCCGACCACATGAGCTACGGCGTGGCCCCCGCCTTCCTGCTCTACGCCGCGTACGAGCCGGTGTTCCGCGAGGAGGTGGGGCTGCAGCGCCCGCTGGCCATCGCGCTGGCGTTCCTCGTCGGGGGCGTGCCCATCTTCTTTGCCAGCCTGCGCTTCGCGCGCTTCAACACCTACCACTACAAGGTGCCCGGCTATTGGCTCGGCGTGCCGCGACCCGCCACCGCGTTCGCGCTTGCCGCCATGGTCAACAGCCACCTGTTCACCGCGGGGGGCACGCAGGGCCGGCTCGCCTGCATCCTGCTCGTGCTGTTGCTGGGTGGTTTGAACGCCAGCACCTTCCCGTACCTGAGCCATCACCACGCGGGGAAGACGCCGTGGGAGGTGTGGTTCTACTACGCGGTGTTTGCCACCACGACGTTGCTCTCCATTGCGCTGGGCCCCGTCTTTGGCCTCGTCTCCAACGAGTACATTGGCGACACGATCCTGTTCTCCATGGGCTGCTACTGCTTCTTTGGCTGGATGGAGGTGCCGGCCAGCGCGCGCAGGATGGCGCGGGAAGCGGTGATTGCGGGCGAGAGCGCGGAGCCCACCACCGACGGGCGCGGCAACGTGGAGCCGGTGGCGGGCGCGGCCCCGACGGGCGTCGCGGCTCCGACGGGGAAGGCGGCGCTTCCGTCGAACGTGGCGGCGGGGATCTCGTACCTGCTGGGGCCCCTCACCGGGGTTCCGTTCCTGCGCGGCGCCTACCGTGACGACGTGTTCGTACGCTTCCACGCCTGGCAGGCCATCTTCGCGGTGATTGGCGTGGGGGTGGCGTACACCGGCGTGACCATCCTGCACGGCATGGCCTCCGAGCTGTGGCCGGGGTTCAGCCTGCTCCGGTGGGTGGGCATTCCCATGGGTGTGCTGTTCGTGGGGTTGTGGCTGGTGATGATGATGAGCGCGTTCCGGGGCAAGAAGTTCCATGGGCCCTTTGTGGGCTCACAGGCGGAGAAGCAGCTGGCATGAGCACGACGATGCGCGGCGTGGTGACGACGTTCTGGGTCCTCCTCTTGGCGTGCGTGCCGATGATTGACGAGGAGGCCCAGCTCAAGGGCGACCCTGGCAGCGAGGCGTGGGAGTGCACCAGCCAGGAGGCGGTGTGGAACCCGCAGGCCAAGACCGGTCCCGCGGCGTGGGGCGGCAACTGCCACGACACCTGGACTTGCAGCGACGGGAAGTTCGTGACGCACTGTCAGGCGCACGTGGAGGGCTATTGGTCGTGCGAGTGCGAGGAGAAGGGCGCGCTGACGGGTCGCACGTTCAACGCCAGCGGCTGGTGTGACCTGGACCAGGACCCGCCCGGCGACGTGGGCGACAAGGAGAAGCGCGCCAACGTGGGCTGCGGGTGGAAGCTGCCCATCAACGAGCAGACCAGGCAGAAGCTGACGGTGAATTGACGTCGTCGATTCAACGGCCGCGTGGGGGCCGGGACGTGAGGGTCGTCGGGTGTTTTTCCATTCGACGAGCAGACGGAAGCTGGCGGTGAATTCACCTCGCGAGCGACGGCCGCGTGGGGGCCGTGACGCCATTGTCGTCGGGCCGCGTTGCCTCACTGCTTCAATTTGCTGGCCACTTGACGTCGTCACGGCAATGTCCCGGGAGCAGTCACGCCGGCGGTATCCAGGGTGTGAGGGGCTGCGTCAGAACAAGTTGGCCAATTCGGTCCGATGCCCTCGAACACCTAACCCCCCACGTTCATGCCGTTGCGCTCGCTCGCCCCCCTTCCCCACACCCGCTTCGACGTCGTCGCCCGTTGCGGGGAAGGGGGGCACGCTTTTGGTGTTGGGCGTTTTCTCGTCGGAAGAGGCCAGCTGCGCTCATCGATTGCCCCCCTTCCCCGGCTCGGTGACGACGGAAAACCCACGTGATCCGCATCAACGCATGGAGGCACCCGTTGGTGTCACCGCCGGCCAAGGCCGCAGCTGGAAAAACACCATGCCCTGCCCTCGCAGACCACTTTCACGACGTCATTGTCGGCAGGGCTCTACCTTGGTGGCGGTAAGGAGCATGGTTCGGGACAAGCGGCGTGTGGCTGTGGTCCCCGTCGTCAAACCACATGGGTGCAGCTCGTCTGAGAGGACGCTCTTGGCTCCCGCCAATGAGATTGGCAGGCATCAGAGAAGGGGGTACGTCCTGCTCACCACTGGGCCGGGTTTGTCGTGTCGCAGGACTGACGTCGGAACAGAGCGCACGGTCCAAGAGGCCAACGGGTGCCTCCATGCGTTGATGCGGATCACGTGGGTTTTCCGTCGTCACCGAGCCGGGGAAGGGGGGGCAATCGATGAGCGCAGCTGGCCTCTTCCGACGAGAAAACGCCCAACACCAAAAGCGTGCCCCCCTTCCCCGCAACGGGCGACGACGTCGAAGCGGGTGTGGGGAAGGGGGGCGAGCGAGCGCAGCGGCATGAACGGGGGGTTAGGTGTTCGAGGGCATCGGACCGAATTGGCCAACTTGTTCTGACGCAGCCCCTTCGGTGTTCGCCCGCCTCGCCGACCCGAGCAGACCCATCTGATGCCACCGCGCGTTTTGCGGCCACCGGGACTCCCAACATCCATAGGGCACCACCGCGCGGGCATGGCCGATACTGTGGATCCGTTCGAGGGCCCGCGGAGGGCCACCAGGGGAACACATGTCCAGCGTTCGCACTTTGGGCGGCGGCGCCCGCGTGGCGCAGAAGCCGCAGACGCAGAAGGCGGAAGAGACCACCCAGGCGCAGCAGACGCAGACAACCCAGAAGACCGGTGAGCCCGCGACCCAGCACACCGGGGCCACAACGGTCCAGGACCGGTACGAAGGCACCCAGGCGCAGCCCCGGGATTGGCAGCGCAACGTGGGCAGCGGCCTGGTGACGGCGGGCGCGTCCGCGCAGGCGGGCGTGGGGGCCAGCGGCACGGTGGCGGCGGGGGCCAGTGGCAGCGTCAGCGTGGGAGCGCGCGCGGAGGTGGGGAGCGCACAGCAGTCGCGCGGGATCCTGGAGCGCGGATGGGATGTGCTCAACGGCGCCGCGGACCGGCTTGGGGGCGCCATGCGCAGCGGCGGCGCGCTCCTGGAGCAGGGCGGACGCATGCTGGAGAGCGCGGGGGTGCCCACCGGCGGCGCCATCCGCGAGATCGGCGCGCAGGCCCGCGGCGCGGGTCGCGCCATCCAGGATGCCCCGGAGAACGCCGTGCGCACCGCCGGCCAGGTGCAGCAGCAGGTCCAGGGCATGGTGGACGAGGGACCGACATCAATGACTCCGCGCTGGAGCTGGGCGACGGCGATGGCGCGCAGGTCGTGGCGCTCCGGTTTGCCAACGTGGGGATTCCACGCGGCGCCACGGTGCTCTCCGCCGCCGTGCAGTTCGAGGCCAACGACCAGAACGCGCGCCAGACCGACCTGGTCATTGAAGGCGTGGTGCCGGAGAGCTCCGGGCCCTTCACGGCCACCAGTGCGAACATCACGTCGCGGAGCCGCGTGGGCACCAGCGTGACGTGGTCTCCGCCGGAATGGGTGAGCGGCGGGGACCGGCTGGCGGAGGAGCGAACTTCCGACGTGGGGCCCATCCTGCAGGACATTGTCAGCCGCCCGGAGTGGAACGCGGACCAGGCGGTGGTGCTCTTGTTCCGGGGCACCGGGAAGCGGGAGGCGCGTTCCCGCGACACCGGCGCCTCCAACGCGGCCCAGCTCTACGTGGAATGGAAGGAGCCCACGCTCTCCTTCTCCAACACGGTGTGCCTGCCGCCCGCGCTCAACCCCGGCGTCGACGGCGGCGTGCTGGCGGACCAGGCCGCGCTGGAGGCGGATTGCGCGGGGCGGGTGCAGGACACGGTGCGCGGCCTGAACGCGGCGTGCAACTACCCCAGCGCGTGCACCTGCACGGCCACGCCGGACACGCTCAAGGTGGCCGACAGCTGCAACTCCTGCGAGGACGACCCCAACAACCCCGGCCAGCGCATCTGCGACGGCGTGTGCCACGAGGTGCCCCTGGCCGGCGCGTGCGCCAACTTCGACCCCGAGCAAGGCGTGGTGACGGCCACCAACGTGGCGGGGGACACACCGGTGTGCATCACCTCGTCGCCGCTGGCGGCGGGGTTGTTTGGCCGGCTGAGCCACTGCCAGGCCACCGGCAACGCCACCATCGTGGTCCGCGGTGAGAGCGACAAACATCCCGCTGCCAGCGGCGTGGTGGAGATCAGCGGTCAGCCCTGTCCGGGCGCCAGCTGCTCGGTGGGCCTGCGTTATGACCTGGACGTTGGCCCGGTCACCTACAGCCGCTGGTATGGCTCGCGCACCTTCGAGGACATGGCGGGCCTGGGCGCAAGCCACTCGGGCGAGGAGGCGCTGATCAACGGCGCGGGCGACGGGGTCTTTGCCGCCGGAGCCACGGACAACACGCTGCGGGGTCGGAGCGGCAGCGACGTGCGCGCCTTTGCCGGTAGCAACACCGGTGCGTTCAACGTGGGCGTGGTGTTCGGGAGCAACGCGCCGGAGTGTGAGGTGTCCGGCAACGTGGTGGGCAACACCGACCCCCAGCTGAGCCGGTGCGAGAACGCCGGGCCCAACGCCGACGCGATCTGCCTCAGCGACGACGAGTGCGCCGACGTCCCGGAGTGCAGCGACGGCATCTGCAACTGCGTGCCGGTGCCGGTGGACCAGGCTTCCTTCTCCATCCTGGTGGGCGGCCCGCTGCTGAACCAGCCGCCGGTGGCCAACGCCGGTCCCGACCGCGACGCGGAATGTGATCAGCCCGGCGCGGCCACGGTCACGTTGAGCACGCAGATCACCGACTACGACGGGAACCTGGCGCAGGTGCGGTGGACGCAGGGCACGCGGCTGGGGACCCTGGTGGGCGTTGAGCCGACGGTGGTGCTGGAGCAGGCGGTGGGCACTTCCGCGACGTACGTGGTGCGCGTGCTGGACACCTACGGGCAGGGGGATGAGGACGACGTGGTGATCCGCAGCGTGGACACCGCCGACCCGGTGCTGAGCTGCAACGCGCCGGCCACCATTGTGCAGTCCAGCCGTCCCGTCAGCTTCCACGCCACCGCCACCGACGTGTGCGACGCCTCCGTGCAGGCCACCATCACCGGCTTCGAGTGCTTCAAGCTCGGCAGGGGCGGCAGGCGGATTGATACCGGCGACTCGTGCGAGGTGCTGCTCAACTCGCAGGACGGCATCATCACCATCATCAACGCCGGCGGCGTGGGCAATCACATCCGCTGGTTCCCCAGCGCCACGGATGACGCCGGGAACACCGCCACGGGCACGTGCGAGGTGGTGGTGGTGAAGCGCTGAGGCTCAGGGCAGGTCCAGCGGCGCGGCGGGAGTGGGCTGACCGTCCTTCAGCGCGTACAGGTAGACGCGACCGTGCAGCTCCGCGGGCAGCGCCTGGGCGAACTGGCCGGTGGTGTCGGTCCGGAACGAGTAGCTCTGGCCGCTCTCCGGGTGGAACAGCGTCACGTCCTGGTTGGCCGGCAGCGGCCCCTTCCCCTCGACGACACCACCGTACAGGTAGCGCTGACCGCTGGCGTCCTGACCCACGCCCAGCAGCGGCTTGTCCTTGTGCGCGGTGCGCAGGAAGAAGCCGGTGTCCGGGTCCGAGTAGCCCACGAAGCGGCCCTTGATGCTGGTGAGCACGTCGATGTCATAGCTCACCGTGTTGTTCACGACGTTGATGTGCGTGCTCTGGTCAATCAGCTGCGTCAGCGAGACGTGGTTGGTGATGTTCTGGATGATGTTGGTGACGTTGATGTTGGTGGTGGTGTTGTTGGTGGTGATGACGTTGATGATGGTGTTGCCACCGGTGCCCGGCGCGGGCGCGGCTCCCGGGGGCGGCGCGAACTCCCGCAGCCACGGCGACTTGTTGTCATTGGGACGGGAGCCCAGCGCGAACAGTCGCCCCTCGACGTTGGCCACCACCACGCGCGAGGCGTCCTCACCCTTGATGGGCGGCAGCTCGCCGTTGGTGCCGGTGGCCGGGTCCAGCGTCTCCACCGCGGTCTGCCCCGCGTGCGCCGCGTTGCGACCGCCGCTGACGCAGATCTTCCCGCCGTCGAGCCACACCGAGGGATTGCCCACCGCGGACTGCATGCGCAGCGGCGTGCCCCAGGAGTTGGTGGCGGGGTCGTAGACGTCGACGCGGTTGGTGGGCTTGCCGTCCCGCCCCACGCCGCCGATCACGTAGATCTTGCCCGCCACGCCCACGACGCCGGGATAGGCGCGCGGCTCGGGGAGGTCGGGCAGCTTGGTCCATTGGTTGGTGGCGGGGTCCAGCACCTGCGCCGTGCCCACCGACTGCTGACCCGCGTGATACGCGTAGTTCTCGAAGCCCTGGCCGCCCTTGGTGCCGCCAATCAGGTACATCTTCCCGTCGAGCGAAGCGGCGCCGGCGCCGGCGCGGGCCTCGTGGTCGGCGAGCCGCGTCCAGGTCTTGGTGGCCGGGTCATAGGAGAACGTGAGGTTCCACGCGTGACGGTTCTCGCCGCCACCGGTGAAGATGAGCTTGCCGTTGCACTCCGCCAGCGTGGGTGGCCCATCCAGGCGGCCCCAGTAGCCGTCCATGGGCGCGGGCATCTTCATCCACGTGTCGGACGCGGGGTCGTAGCGGCTGAACTTGATGTACCCCTGCTCACCGCTGGTGGCGTAGAGCTGCCCGCCCACGGGGATGAGGCTGTGGGCGTCGGTGTCCTGCGGGAGGCGCTCCCGGCTCTGCCACTCCTTCTTCACCGGCGCGGGCTGACCCACCGTGACGCCGAGCATGGCCGCCATCTGGCCCAGGTCCGCGCGCTCCGCGGGAGAGAACTGGTCCGCGTGCATGAGCGCCGCCGCCACCTCGCTGCGACTCACCACGCCGTCGCCGCGCACCGCTCCGTCGTCACGGTTGACCAGGCGGTTGTTGTCCAGCTCATTGGCGAGCGTGCGGGCGTTGCCCTGGAGGACGTTGACGGGAAGACCGGTGAGAATGGGGGGCACGGTGCACTCCTCGGATGCAAGGGACGGGGAAGTTGAGCAGGCGCGCGGATCGACGTCAACGCGGGAAAATGCCGGTGCCGGAGCGGACGCCCGGACGTCGGGGAAGACCGATCCAGGGCGGTGCTGCACGTCGTGGCGCGTTCAACCGTCTTTGCACCGCACTCCAGGGCGCCGTTGGCGGGTTGACGCACTTCGTGAATCGGGGTGACGCAAGAGCTCGCGCTCAGCTCACTGGCAGCCCGCGACGCACGCGCCCACGTCGAGCGCGCTGGCGAATTGCTCGAAGGTCGGGCTGTAGCAGCAGCCGGATCCCGACGGGCAATCGTTGTTCGACGTGCACAGGATGTACGGCCCCAGGAACCCACTCCCGCCGAGCGCGCAGTCGCCCTCCGGTACGCAGCTCGCGCCCTGGATGCCCTGGTAGCAGCACGCCATGCGGACGTTGGTGCCTCCGCTGCTGCTGCTCGTCGAGGCCGTGGTGCTCGTGCTGCTCGTGCTGCTCGCGCTGCTCGCGCTGCTCGAGGTGCTCGCGCTGCTCGAGGTGCTCGCGCTGCTGGAGCCGCCGCTCGACGACGTGCTGGCGCTGGTGGACGGACCGCCGCTGCTGCTGGTTCCGCTCGTCGCGCTGCCGCTGGTGGCCGTTCCGCTGCTGGAGCCGCCGCCGCCTCCGTCGCCCGCGCCGCCGCCGCCACCACCCGCGCCGCCGTCGACGGGCTCCGACGGGGAGGTCTGGCAGTCCTCCGGTCCGTCGCAGGCAATCACCGCTTCCAGGAAACCCGCGCAGTCGTCGGCGCAGTAGGCGCCGCTGAAGCCGAGGCAGCAGTAGCGGCCACCCGCGTCCGGGGTGCACACCACGCCGTCACCACACACCACGCCCGGCTCCCAGTCACCGTGGTACGGCGTCCAGCCCGCGTCCGCCTCCGGGAATCCGCCCGAGCCGATGAAGCCGCTGGACGTCGGGAACCCGGAGCTGCTGGATGCGCCGTTGCCCGCGCTGGAATGCGCGCTGCTGGAGGAGCTGGCGCGGCTGCTGCTGGAAACGCCTCCGCTGCTGGAAGACCCGCCGGTCCCCCCACTCGACGACGACGACGTGTCCGACCCGCCCCCGCTGCTGGTTCCCGCCCCCGAGCTCGACGACGAGGAGGTGCTGCCATTGGGGCCGGGGCACGCCCACAGCGCGGCGGTGAGGAGGACAAGGCCAGTGAACGGAAAACGCTTCATGGGATGCGACCCTTGGGCAACGGGGTTGACGGCGACGCAACGTAGCCCCGCCGCGGACGGATGCTCAAGACCCACGTCCTCACTTCACCGTGACACGGAACAGCTCCATGCGGGCGCCGGACCATTTCAGCTCAAAGTCCAGGCTCTCCGCCGTGTGACCACCCTGCGCCAGCACCTGCTCCACGCCCAGGTCCTCCCGCACCACGCGCGTGAAGACGACGTGACCCGCGTCGGCGGCGGCCTGCATCTTGGCGGCCAGGTTCACCGTGCTGCCAAAGAGGTCCATGTTCTGGTTCAGTCGCACGCCCAGGCAGGGACCGGTGTGCAGGCTGATGCGCAGGCGCAGGTTGGTCTCCGGGTTGCTCCCGTTGAAGTAGCTCTGCAGGTCCAGGGCGGTGCGCACCGCGTCGGCGGGACGGGCGAACACGGCCATGACGGCGTCACCAATGGTCTTGATGATGGCGCCGTCGTGCTGGCGCACCGTCTCATAGGCCTTGATGAAGTGGCGACGAACCGAGGCGAAGGCCACCGTGTCGCCCTCCTCCTCGTACAGACGCGTGGACCCGACGAGGTCGGTGAACAACACCGTGCGCGTGCCGATGTCCAGCTGCATGTCCGCGGCCACCGCCTCCTCGGAGAACAGGTCGCGGAAGTCCTGGAAGCAGAAGAGGTCCACCGGTCGCAGCGCGTCGGTGTCCAGCGAGTCGCGCTCCACGGTGAAGGTCACCGGCGCGGCGGTGGGATTCTTGAGCGTCAACGTGGGATGCAAGCGCACCGAGGTCACTTGCGGCGGCAGCTCCTCGCTGGACCAGGTGAAGGACGTCTGCTCGGCGCCCGGGAGCACGTCCAGCAGGCCGAACTGGAGGCTGCCGCGCAGGCGGATGCGGTAGCGCCCTTCATCCATCAGCGTGTTCATCTCCGTGGCCATGCCCGGAGGCAGCGTCTTCTGCACCACGATGTGCGCACGTCGCGCGGGCTCGGCGGAGCAGTAGAGCTGGGGCGTCACGTGCCGGATGGTGGGATGGATGTGGAAGGTGACCTCGAGGGAGTTGACCGCGGTGACGTCGAAGTCGATGCCGCAGATGTCGCAGGTGCCCTTGGGCGGCACGTCTCCCAGGTGGGCCAGCTCCGTGCGCACGCCGCGACAATGCGGACACAGCACGTCCCACGTCAGCGTGAACAGGCCGTGGCGGGTGGCGTGCAGGAAGGCGCCGAGCAGCGTGCGCTCCGGGATGTTCCACGCGCGCACCAGCTTGCGGACGCGGATGCGGTGCACGTCGAGATCCGGCGCCTGCTCGACGAGCTGGAACAGCCGGTCCCGCACCTGGGGCGCCACGCCGGCGCGGTCCAGCGCGTGGCGGATGTTGACCAGGCGCATCATCGCGCCGGGCTCCAGGTCGGAGACGGGGAGGGGCAGCTCCACCGGCAACTGCACCTGCTGCAACGACGTCACGATCTCCTTGAGCACCCGCGCGAACTGGCGACGGATGTACACCGCGCCGAGTCGCGCCTTGATGGCCCCGCCCACACCACGGGGAATCCAGCCGAAGTACGCGTAGAAACGCGTGCGGCGCGGGCCGATCTCACTGAGCAGGTAGCGCGCGCGCCCGACGTGGAGGAAGCCCTCGCGGTAGATGCGCGTGTTGTTGAGCCCCTTGGCGTACTCCCATTCCCAGGGAATCTCCTCCCAGACCATGCGCGTGCCGGCGTTGGTGGCCCGCCCGAACACGCGACCATCCCGCTCGGTGAACACCATGGGATTGGTGCCAAGGCGGTGGTTGAAGGTGGAGGTGTCGGCGAGGTGGGGCCAGAGCTCCTGGGGCGTGGCGTCGAGCTCGAAGCACCAGAGGTTGTCCAGCGGCTTCCTGAGCTTCAGCCACTCCTCGGGCCAGGGATACTTCTGCAGGAACTCGGGGAGCTGCATCGGCCCCGGCGTACCGGAAGACCTGGCCTCCGCGCCGGGCGGCACGGTGTACGAGGGCTCCCACCTCACCGGGGACGAGCTCATGCCACGAGTGTAGTCCGCGCGGTCACGAAACCCTAAAAGGCTGACGCTTCTGCCAGCGCCACGGGAATCCTTCGCGCATCAGCTCGTTGCCCAAGGCGGGGAACACGTCGGCGGGATCGTTGGGTTGCCAGTAGCGACGAATCTGCCTTCCCAGCAGGTAGAGCCGGTTGGCCAGGGAGGGCAGCTCGTCGTCGGGCGCCATGACCATGGGCTGGCGGGGCTTCAGCTCCTCCCAGAAGTGCGTGTGCGGGTGGAAGGCCGGATCCACGTCGCCACGCATGAACTCGAAGGCCACACTCATGCGCGGCTCGTGTGCGCTCGACGAGCTGAACGAGCCCCAGTGCCGCGCGAAGTGGTTCCACGACAACGCCGCGCCCGCCCTGGCCGGCAGCGCGCGCGCCCGGTGCAAGAGCGCCAGCGGCTCATACTGCGGGCCGTAGATGCGCCTCAGCTCGCTCTCGTCGAAGCGGTGGAGCTCGAGGTGGGTGGGGATCACGTACATGCACCCGTTGTCCAGCGTGGCGTCGGTGATGGGGAGCCAGATGGTGATGGAGGCGGGGCACCCGTCGGGCATCAGGGTGTTGGTGGTGACCTCGCGGTGCGGGCGGTAGCCGTGCGCGCGGTCGTTGACGTCGATGAAGTAGGCCCAGAAGTCCGGGATGAGCCTGTAGCCCGGTCCCAGGATGGCCTCCGCAAGCTGCGCCACCGCGGGAATCCGGGAGGCCAGCCACAGCTCGTCGTAGACGAAGGCAAACGCGGACAACCACCCCGCGCGCTTCACCGACGCGATGGCCGAGCGCAGCACCTTGAGGTCCGCCGTCCCGACAGCTTTGTCGAGCTGACACCAGCCCTGTTCATGCATCTGCTCCGCGGCCTGGCGCAGGATCTTCTGCGGCACCGCGGGCCCGCGTGGCGCACGGTGACGACGTCCCTCGATGGTCAGGTGCGGATTGAGTCGCGCCCAGTAGCCGGGGTCGCGCGCTTTCTGGAGCAGCTCGGTGATGCGCGTGGTGTCCATGATCGGATGTCGGCCGCTCTTCCCGTGGGTGGTGCGGATGACGCTATGGCGCTGGATCCAGAGCGTGCAAGCACGGCGTGACATCGCTCCGCCACCGTGGCGACGGTGCGCGGCATGGACAACAAGGTCATCATCGTCGCTGGCGGGAGCCTGGGCCTGGGCGAGGAGACGGCGCCACGGTGGCCTCCGCGCAGCTCCTCGTTGTATCGGGCAGCCAGTGACCCGTCGAAGTTGGGGTTCAGGCCCCAATCCGCGCTGTTCGGTGATGGGGAGTGCGGCCTGGGGTCAGAGTGAGCTCCACGTCGAGCGGTAGCCCGCGAACGACGTCGCCCGGATGCGCACGCTGGTGGGAGCCGCGAACGCCGAACTCGCCACGAAGTCCGAGTAGGGCGAGGGATCGTCGTGCTGGAAGCGGAAGAAGAGCACGCCCGGCACCGAGGACGACGTCACGCCCCGCGAGCGCGGAACCACCAGGTAATGCGTCTGGATGGTGCCGTCATCGAGACGGACGAAGAACTGGAACTCGTACCAGGTGCCGCAGCCCGGGAGCTGGTTGTCCGGCGCGTCCACGCCCAACGTCACAAACTCCCGGAACGCACCACCACCCTGCGGCGTCACCGTTCCGGTCGTCACGCTCTGGTGCACCGGCGTGATGGGCACGGTGCCTCCGCAGTGCGGGTCCACGCCAAAACCATATTGATCGAGGAACTGCCAGACGAGCGACGCGGAGGGCGCTTCCGGCAGCGTGCCGTCGGGGCAGCCGTCCGACGTCGTCATGGTGAGCGGCGGGGTGTCCGGACAAAGATCGAACGCGTTGGCAACCAGGTCGCCATCGTCGTCCGCGGCGGCAACGGCACACATGGCCACGTCGTCATTGCGCAGGGCGTCCAGCTTGCGGGTGCGGTCGCGAAGAATGCCGAGATATTCCGCGGGCTCCATGGTGTGCGTGCTCAACGCGTACGCAGCACCCAGGCGGTCCGTGTTGGCCGAGCCCACCACGATGGCCTCGCACGTCGACACCGACGGTCCACCGCAGGCGGCGAGCAGGACCTGCAGGCGCCGCGTCGCCTCCTCCTCGGGGAGACCCGCCGGATCGACGAGCGCGTTGCTCCAACACTCCGAGCCCGAGCGCAGCTCACCGATGGCGTAGAGGAAACCATCCTCGGCACCCGCGAGGAGGCGGCCACCAAGTCCCAGCGCCAGCGCGGAGCGCACCGCACCTCTTGTGGGAAAGGACCACCGCGGCGCGCCCGTGGCGCCGTCCAGCGCATGCACGCCGTTGTCCGCACCCACGTAGACGTGGCCCGCGCGATCGGCCACCGGCACCGACGCGAGGGCGGCGCCGAGCGCGCGCGTCCACACCACCTGCGCGCTGCTGTTTCCATCCGACAAAGCGCGCACCCGCCCATCCACGGTGGCAACGACGATCAGGCCGTCATCCCGCACCGCGACCGCGGAAATGGCCGCGCCCAGCGGCAGCGTCCAGCGCGTTGCGCCCGTGGCCGCGACGACGCTGTGCATCACGCCGTCCGTGCCACCGACGTAGAGCGTTCCGGCGTGCAGTACCGCCGTTCCCTCCGTCGTGGAGCTGCGCGCCAGCACCCGCTGCCAGCGCAACGTACCCGTTGCGGAGAGCGCCACGACGCGGCCGTCCGACGTGCCGACGTACACATTTCCCTCGGCGTCGACGGTGGGCGAGGAGCCGTTCATCGGTCCCACGTTGGCCTGCCATTGCAGGACCCCGTCCGCGTTGACCACGAGGAGACCCTTGGACCTGGTGGCGACGTGGATTCGCGGTCCGGGACCAACGGTGACCGCGGCGGTGATCGGCGCATTGGCCTTGAAGGTCCACGCCGGCGCACCGGTACGCGCGTTCCACGCATACATCGTTCCCGCCGACGTTCCCGCGACGACGAGACCATTGCCCACCACCGCCGGCACGCCCACCGCGGTGGACAGGTTGCGCACGCTCCAGCGCACCGTTCCGTTGGGCTCCAGCGCCCAGACGTGACCGTTGGCGGTGCCAATGAACACCGACCCGTCGACGTCGACCACCGCGCCGCCGGCCTTGCCGCTGACGTTGGCGCGCCAGGCCTGCGTGGCGGTGTCCGGGCCGAGGAACGTGCTGCTTCCCGCGTGGCTGGATGCGCCGCCCATCATGGGCCAGCTGCTGGACGCCGCGTGCAGGAGCTCCGGGGTGACGACGAGGGAAACCATCAACAATGCGCGTTTCACCGGACCTCCGTCACGCAGCAGTTGGCCTGGCAGATCAAGCCCGCCGGGCACTGGTCGCTGAACACGCAGGGGTTCTCGCAGGCCGTGGGCTCGCAGCAGCCGTTGGTGCAGAGCTCCCCGCCGCCACATTCGGAATCCAGCGAGCAGGCATCCGCGCACACCGGCGCGCAGCAGAAGTTGAAGCACGCGGTGTCACCGGAGCATTCAAACAGACCGCCGCCGGGCGTCTCGGTGCAGCGGAAGAGCGCGGGCACCTCCTGCGCCCCTGCGACTCGCCAGATGTCGCTGAGGAACGCCGCGATGGCGCCCGCTCCACGCTCGATCATGTTCCGCGTATGAAGGATGGAGCTCTCCGTGCCGTACACCTCGTTGACGACGGCGGATTCGATGGCGCCGGCGCCCAGCGCGTAGGGAACCGAGACCGAGGGATCAAAAGGCCAGAGGGGAGCGCCGCTGCCCGGCTCGGTCGTCAGTTGGTAGGTGTGCGACGCCACCGTTGTCACGAACGCGCGAACCGGGATGGCGTGATGGGGCGAGGGTCCGGGGTGCGTCAGCCGCAGCTGGTCCAGGATCTGCGCGTAGAGGAATGCGTGCGCCAGGATGTTGCGCAGCATTTCATATTGGTTTCTCCGCCTCTGGAATTCATCATCCGCCGAGTCGATGTGGACGATCTTGAGCCAGTGCACCTCGGCGGCGTCCTCGTAGCCGCGGTGGCCCCAGCCCGTGGTCGCGGTGACGTGGTGCGGAGCCACGGCGTCACCCAGCGCGTGCAGCGGCCATCCCAGGTCGCGTGCCTGCCGGTCGGTGGAGTCCGCGAAGCGTTTCCAGCCATAGAGCGCCAGGTTGTCCAGCGGAGAGAATTCGGTGTGACCCAGCGTCGTGATCTCCCACTCGGCGCGGTCGCGCGCGCAGGAGGGGGCGTCGCCATCGTCGGGATCCGTGATGTTGAAGCGGACCGGGCCGGTGCTGTCGTCGTAGTCCAGCGTGAGTCCAGTGAGGTCACCAATCGCCGTGATGGCAATGTCCAGCGCGTCGGGCACGCGGCGCGGACCGGCCTCCTCGTAGAAGACCCCCTGGATGTCGTCGCACCGGTTGCTGGCGCCGGGCACGTGCTGCTGGAAGTGCCACAACCCGGAATACGCGTCGGCGTCGCGGAAGTTGCCGAAAACCGGCATGAGACCGTGGAGCTCCTCGACGGGCGTGAGGTCATCCGCCAGCGAGCGCGCGTCGTCACCACAATCCAGGTCGCCGGTGCGGAAGAAGTTCACCGCGCAGACAATGGGAATCAGCAACGCGGTCAGCGTGTCTTCAACAACCGTGTTGACGGTGTTGATGGTCTGGCCCAGGCCGCCGGCGTTGGTGGGCTTCACGCCCAGCACCGCGGCCGAGGCGTCGTCGTCGGGCTCGGTGGCCCAGTAGCCCAGCACATCCCCGGTGTGATCCTCGGCGGCGAGCTGGCGATAGATCGCGTCCGCGTTGCACAGGCGCGCGGACTGCGAGCAGCCGTTCTGGTCGCCGGTGAACACGCCGCAGTGGTTGCGTTCGGTGCCGGCCTCCCGCGCGTAGTAGCGGTCCACGGCGTGCTCGACGTCGCCGAGCGGCGCGTTGGCGCCGGGATCGGGGCAGGACCCCTGGGGCGGCGCCAGCGAGCTGTTGACGCCGTGCAGGAAGACGATGCCGCGCTCGATGTCGTCCAGGAATTGCTCCCAGCGCGGCTGGCAGGATGCATCGTTGGCGATGCAGTAGCCCTCCGGATACGTGCGCAGGCTCGGCGGAGGCTCGCCTTCACCAAAGTCCAGGGGCGCCGCGCAGTTCCGCTCCAGCGCGGCGGCGGCCATGGCCTTGTAGCCGAGCGCCACCATGCCCTGGTGTTGCTCGTGGTTGTAGGCGTGGGCGGACGTGGTGGCCCCAAGCGTGGCGAGAATCGTCCACCAGGAAATCAAGGGAGATCGATGCACGGGTGTGTTCCACCTGCCGCAGGTTTTTCGGCGTGACGGATTCGTCGGTGGCACCCTGGGGATTCGTTCGATTTTCCGCGGTGGAGCTGACGGCGTCAGACGCCGGGACGTTGGGATTCCGGGATGTCAGGGGCTGCGTCAGAACAAGGTGCCAGTGGGGTTAGCAGACGTCGTCAGCGGACCACGACCTGGAGTGCGGCGGGCCCTCGCCGCCCTGGCCAGCGCCGAGCGCGTTCACAACGGGCCGAACAGCCCTGGGGCTCAATGACGTCGGGCGAGGCTCTGCCTCGTGGCGCGTGGACCCTTGACGGTTGTCCAAACCACTCGACGCTGA
>JBFMGU010000195.1:18074-20333 GCA_040752415.1 Myxococcota bacterium | reverse complement strand
AGATGTGCCGCGCCCGCTGTTTCAGTGAGCCAAGCGCGGCACAAGGCCCCATTGGACCCGTGCCGCGAAATGATGTTCACGTCCCCGCAACGCGGCACATCTACGCCTCCCCACGCCGTGGGGGAGGTCGGCCGCCACGACGAGAAACGGTGAAATCGTGCGGCGGCCGGGTGGGGGGGCAACGTCGCCACCTGCCGTCACGCTCAACCTGACCGGCGGCCGCTGTAACCAGT
Organism: Myxococcota bacterium; assembly: GCA_040752415.1. Taxonomy (GTDB): domain Bacteria; phylum Myxococcota; class JACRCW01; order JACRCW01; family JACRCW01; genus JBFMGU01. Next base: position 20,100 of record JBFMGU010000195.1, on the reverse strand, counting down.
GACAACGCACCACAGCCATGAGAAGCGCACCACGCTGGGAACGTGTCCGCGCTCCGTTCCCGCGTCACCAGCACGCGCGTTCCTCCTGATTCCGTCGGAGTTGGCACGCCCGGCCAGGCCACGGTTGGCGGCCCCATCCCCGCTTGGAGCGCCTACCCGTCCCGCATCAAGTTCCTCCGCGCCCTCCGCCCGCCGCACCGAAGCAGCATGCCCAGCGCCGTGACCGCCAGACCCAGGAACCCCGGTTCCCGAGGCGTGGTGCACGAGCACGTCGTTGGTACGCTCGCGCCCCCGTCCTGCTCGGGTCCGCCCGAGTCCACGGTGGTGGCGGCGCCCGCGTCGAGTGCGGAGGTGCCCCCGGCGTCGTGCCGGGAGGGAACGGTGGCGTCGGATCCTGGGGCCGCGTCCGGCCCCTCGCCGCCATCCAGGTCCTCGCCGGCATCCAACCCGATTGCGCCATCCGAGGCGCGACCGCCATCCACGTCCGGCGCGCCGTCGCGCGAGCCACCCACGTCGGGAGCGCCGGCGTCGGACCACGCCGCATCTGCCCCACCGGCATCGTGGCCCGAATCCGCCATCCCGGCACCAGGTTGTGCCCCGTCAGCCTGGGCGGCGTCGCTGCTGGCGCCGGCGTCTGAGGGCACGCCGCCATCACCGCACAGGGTCCGGTGGGTGCAGCTGCCGGTCTCACAGACATCCCAGGTGCACGCGTCGCCGTCATCACACGTCAGTGGCTGACCTTCGCACCGACCGTCCCGGCAGGCATCACCCGCGGTACAGGGGTCACCGTCGTCGCAGATGCCTTCCCGCGGAGTCTGTACGCAACCCAGCGCCGGCACGCACTCGCCAACCAAGCACGGGTCTTGAACGGTGCAATCCACCGGCGTCCCCACGCATGCCCCCAGCGTGCATGCGTCGTCGCCGGTGCAGGCGTCCCCGTCGTCGCAAGCCATGAAATTGTCGAGATGGACGCACGCGGCCATGACGGAGTCGCAGGCGTCATCCGTACACGGGTTGCCGTCCGAGCAGTCGCGGGGGACGCCGCTGCAGGCGCCGGCGGCGCATAGGTCATCCACGGTGCAGTAGTCGCCGTCATCACAGGGCTCGGCGTTGAACACGTGGCCGCAACCGGTGGATGGGTCGCAGGCCGTGGTTGTGCAGGCGTTATCGTCATCAGGGCAAAGCACCGCCTCGCCGGAGCACCCTCCTCCCGAGCAGCGGTCGTTGACGCTGCACGCGTCGCCATCGTCGCACGGCGCGGCGTTGTAGACCTGGCCGCAGCCGGCGAACGGGTCGCAGAACCGGGAGGTGCATGGGTTGTCGTCGTCGGGGCACGTGTCGCTCACGTCGTTTCCGACGCAGATGCCATTGGAGCAATGGTCCCCCTCCGTGCACGTGCTGTTGTCGGAGCAGGTGGGGCAGAAGACGCCCCCGTCAGCATCCGCCGCGCAATAGCGGGTGCCGGCGTCATCGGTGGCCGGTGTGGTTGCGTAGGCGGGGTACTGGCAGCCGCCGAGCGGATGGCAGGTATCCGCGGTGCAGGGGTTGTTGTCATTACACACGCGCGGAGTGCCGGTACAGGCGCCTTCAGAGCAACTGTCATTGAGAGTGCAGGCGTTCCCGTCATTGCAGATGGCCGTGTTGTAGACCTGCGCGCACTCGAACGCGGGACACCCGCCGTCTCCCGGACAGCCACCATCCGGCCACGGGTCCTCGATGCAGGTACCAGTGGTGCATGGATTGCTGTCGTCGCAGCTGCGAGACGTGCCCGCGCAGGTGCCCATGGCGCAGCGGTCATTGATGGTGCAATCCAGCCCGTCGTCGCACGGCGCGGTGTTGTAGACCTGGCCGCAGCCGGTGAACGGGTCGCAGAACCGGGAGGTGCACGGGTTGTTGTCATCGGGGCACGTGTCGCTCACGTCGTTTCCGACGCAGATGCCATTGGAGCAATGGTCCCCCTCCGTGCACGTGCTGTTGTCGGAGCAGGTGGGGCAGAAGACGCCCCCGTCAGCATCCGCCGCGCAAT
>JBFMGU010000195.1:0-17974 GCA_040752415.1 Myxococcota bacterium | reverse complement strand
GCCACGGGTCCTCGATGCAGGTACCAGTGGTGCATGGATTGCTGTCGTCGCAGCTGCGAGACGTGCCCGCGCAGGTGCCCATGGCGCAGCGGTCATTGATGGTGCAATCCAGCCCGTCGTCGCACGGGAGGCCCTCGTCCGCGGGGGCGCAGCCGGTGCTGAGAACCGTGAAGCTGATGCCTTCTGCTGGGCGCAACACTTCGTCGGACAGGCCGGGACGGGGAGACCGGGGACGTTGTTGGTCTGTTGCCGAGGGGGGATTGACCGCACCACGGTGCGTCAGCGTTGGACCAGAGTCCGGGCCGGAGCACCCGAGCGCAAGCGTGAGCAACAAGGTGCAGTTCCGCCCACGTAACCCAAAGAAAGCGGCCAAATGTGCCCCCGGCTGGAAATGATGAAGCTGGTCGCGACTGACAGCGACACAAGGACTACCACACCCCTGGAGGCACGAGCAGGCTGCGGAGGGACCAACAGTTCCACGTCCAGCGGCAACGGTTCGTCCGGCGGCGGGACGTGGGTATGCGACGCGGAGTACCAAGGCACCGACAGCTACGACGCTAGAGGCCAGTTCATGCCCTGCGAGCAGCCGTGACACCCTCCCGTCACCGGGAAGCGTGTGCCAAATCCCTGTGGCGCACGCGCAACACGGTGGCACCCGCTTCACATGTGAAAACGAACCACAGCCGCGCGTGAGGAACGCACCACGCTGTGAACGTGCGTCCGCGCTCCATTGCCGCGCAACCAGCACCCGCATTTCTCCCTGGTTTCACACGGGGTTTTGCGACTCACGCCCTGCGCGCAGAGGTGCTGGCGCGCGGATTGCGATGGTGCCTGCTCGCCGCGGCGCCCTCCTGGTGACGGCGTCGACGGTGAAACGCGACAACCGCGTCGGGCACCTGTGTGCGCGCCGCCCTGGCGCAGCCCTGCCACCGGCTTGGCTGCACATTGTGACGAGGAGGAACCATGAAGAATTCCATTGCTTCCATGATCTCGCTGCTGGCCCTCATCTCTGCCGCGTGCGGTCAAGCGGGCCCGCTGGACGGTCTGCTGGGCGGCCCCGCCGAGGCGAGCTGCGACAGCGCCCCGACGAACATCAGCAAGGACACCGCGCTGGAGATCCCGCTTGGGCAGGCCTTCAGCGCCACGCACTGCCCCATCGACGACGCCACCGCGCTGTGGTGGAAGAGCCCGTCTGGCACGTACAACGTGGGCGACCGCTTCAAGCTCACGGTGGACTTCCGCGAGGGCGCGCAGGACGTGGACTTCCGCCTGGGCACGCTGAATGCCGCCGGTGACGACGTGGTCTTTGGCGCGGTGGAGGGAAGCTGCAGCCATCCCGGCGGTGCGGACGAGGACTGCACGGTGACCCTGAGCGAGGCCGGCAGCGTGGTCTACGTCCGCACCGAGAGCGACGACCCGGGCAAGGAGGTCATGCGCCTGACGCTCACCAAGCTCTGAAACCGTGCGCGTTCACGTCGGGGGCGTCCGGTCGGGTCGTGGGAGATCCGGCCGGGCGCCCCTTTTGGCTAGAGTGCGCGCCATGTCCCTGCGCTGGTCCCTGCTTCCCCTGCTCCTCACCCTCGCGTGCGCGCCGCTGGATTACTTCTCCGATGCCGGCACACCCCAGGATCCCCCCGACGCCGCCGACCCCTGCAATCCCGGCCCGGTCAACATCAGCCGCGACACCGCCGCCGACCTCATCCTCGGCGAGAACCGCCACGGCACGTTCTGTCGCGGGCACCGCTACTGGTGGCGTGCGCCGGGCACGTACGCCAACGGGGCGCGTGTGCGCCTGGTGGTCGAGTTCGACCGCGGCAAGGACGCCGACGACGTGGATTTTGCCGCCGGGCTCCCCAATGGCGACGGGAGCTACGTGGTGGGCCGGGTGTGGGCGGGGAGCTGCACCAATCCCGCGGGTCAGGGCGAGCAGTGCATCGTGGAGATCACGGCGCCGGAAGGTGCGACGGCGATCTACGTCGTGGCGAGCGCGCCCCAGGAGACCAAACACGAGGGGTTCACGCTGCGCCTCGAGGGACTGTGAACGTTACTCGGCGTTCCAGTCGCTGGCGGGCAGGACCTTCCAGCCGGTGTCCATCTTGTCCGTGCGCATGCGCACCACGCGGAGCGGCCACACACGGCTCTTCTTGTCCCGACCCTCCAGCGTCTCGATGCGGAACAGGTTGAAGTCCAGCTGGTAGCGGCCGGTGCTGCCCACGTCGCCCAGCAGCTTCCGCATGGGGTTCTTGGGGTGCCAGTACACCTCGCGGTCGACGCGGATCACGTACGCGAACACCGGGTGGCTCTTGTAGAACGCCGCGGCGCGCGCCTTGGTGGGTCCCTGGATCTGCGCCGCGGTCTCCGCGTCAAACATCTCCACGCCCAGGCCTTCCGGATCTCCGTCGCCACCGGGGCCGCCGCCCATCAGCTTGGCCAGCGCCGCACGACCCTCCTTGTCCAGGGACTCCACGCTCTTCTGCACGTCGGCCAGCTCGCCCTGCTCACTCTTCAGCGGCTCCCGCGCGACGATGCGCCAGTTGGACAGCACCTCCAGTCGCGCGTTCAGCGTGGCACCGCCCAGCAGCGTCTCCCGCGCGGCCTCGTCGCCCTTCCCTTCCAGTGCGCGCAGGTACGCCTCCGCCACCTTGCGTGGCTCGTCGACGACGTTGAGGTCCACCGTGGTCTCCGACACCTTGGCCTGCCCGTAGGAGAGCGGCTCGACGGGCGCGGCGGCGGGGGCCTTCTCGGCCTTCTCCGCCTTGGGCTGCTTGGCGGGCTTGGCGGCCAGGAGGAATGCGGAAGCAAGAATCAGCGGGAGGGCTCTTTTCATGGCGCGGGAACATACTCCAACTGCGCCGCGGTGAAGGGCCCGCCCCAGCCCTTGTGCGGCCGGCCCGGACGGCGCTCTGATCCCACGTCCATGACGCCCTGCTCCGTCTCCCCCGGCACGCGGTGGACCCTGCTCGCGCTGCTCGCGCTCACGTCCGCGTGCACCGACTGCGGCGGCGGCGGCGGTTTCCTCTGCGACGACGGCAGCGAGCCCAACGACGACGGCCTGTGCGCCGGCCCGGTGTTCGACCCGCAGGACCGCTTCGCGTGTTTCCTGGACGCCGGGTGCGTCACGTTCCGCGACCCCGCGCTGGTGGCGTGCATCCGCGGCGAGGGCGGTCCGCCCGACGGAGGTGTGGCGCGTGTCGACGGAGGACAGGTGAGCTGCAACTGCCAGCTCAATGGTGCGGCCGTGGAGGAGATTGCGGAGTTGCGCTGTCCGGGTCGCGGCGTGTTCGACCTCACCGGCGTGGAGGAGATGACGCAGCTGCACACGCTGGATGTCAGCAACAACGACGTGGTGAACCTGGGACCGCTGGCCAGCGCTCCGTCGCTGCGCACCGTGCGCCTGGGCCACAACCGGATCACCAACCTGGCCGCGCTGGCCGACACGTTGCTGACACACCTGGACGTCTCCTCCAACGCCATCATCGACTTCCAGGTGTTTGCCGAGCGCTTCACCTGTCCCAACGCCACCGCGGTGGACCTGACCGGCAACCCGCTGGACCGCGACGACAACGCCGACCTGGCGCGACTCATTGGGAAGGGCTGCGTGGTGACGCCCACGGAGCTTCCCTGACGCAGGGCGCCATCGACGGAAAACGCGAAACGGCTGCGGGGAAGGCCCTTGATTTTGCATCGCGATTGCCGCGCAACCCTCCCGCGCGTTATCCCAACAATCCAGCTCCAGGGACGGCGGTCCCACGGCGGAGAGGGCACCATGGGCTTCAAGGAATCCGAACTGATCTTCGACTGGAACCGGCTCACCCCGCGCTCCACCTTCGACGGGCGCGTGCCCGAGACCTTTGACGAGTCCCTGCGCGACGGCATCCAGAGCCCGTCGGTGATCGACCCGCCCATCGAGAAGAAGAAGCACCTGCTGACGTTGATGGCGAAGATGAACATCACGTGCGCGGACCTGGGCCTTCCCGGCGCGGGACCTCGGGCGGTGGCGGACACCAAGGAGCTGGTGGCCTTCATCCGCGACAACAAGCTCAAGCTCCAGGCGTGCGCCGCGGCGCGCACCGTCATCCGTGACCTGGAGCCGGTGGCGACGATCCAGCAGGAGACCGGCGTGCCGGTGATGGCCTACGCGTTCCTGGGGACCAGCCCCATCCGGCAGTACGCCGAGGCGTGGGACCTGGACCGGCTGCTGAAGACCGTGGAGGAGGCCGTGACGTGGGCGGTCAAGCACCAGGTGGAGGTGGCCTTTGTCACCGAGGACACCGTGCGCAGCCGGCCGGAGACGCTGGACCGACTCTTCCGCGCCGCCATCAACCACGGAGCCAAGCGCCTGGTGCTCTGCGACACCGTGGGCCACGCCACCCCCGACGGTGTTGCCGCGCTGGTGACCTGGACGCGCGCGCTGGTGCGCTGCATGGGTGTCGACGTGAAGCTGGACTGGCACGGGCACAATGACCGCGGCTTTGCCGTCACCAACACGCTGGTGGCGTTCGAGACGGGCGTGGACCGCATCCACGGCACGGCGCTGGGCATTGGGGAACGCGTGGGCAACGCGTCCATGGACCAGCTCCTGCTCAACCTCAAGCTGCTGGGCTCCTGGCCGTACGAGCTGAACGCGCTCGTCGAGTATTGCAAGCTGGCCGGCGACATCTTTGGGGTTGGGATTCCGTACAACTATCCTCTGGCCGGTCGCGACGCGTTCCGCACCGCCACCGGCGTCCACGCCGCGGCGGTCATCAAGGCGGAGCAGAAGGGTGAGAACTGGTTGGCGGACCGCATCTACAGCGGCGTGCCGGCGAGCGAGTTCGGCAAGCACCAGGAGATCGAGATCGGTCCCATGAGCGGGCTGTCCAACGTGCGCTACTGGCTCAAGCGCCACGGCGTGCGGGAGGAGGAGCGGCTCTGCCAGGCGCTGCTGGACCGCGCCAAGGAGCATGACCGCGTGCTCACCGAGGAAGAGCTGTGGGCCGCCATCCGCGCCCACGACGGAAAGCCCGCCGCGGCCGCGGCGCACTGACACAACCGGAGGAGGACGGACATGGCCACCACCATGGAGCTCATGCGTGAGCTCAAGCACCTGAGTGAGCTGCGCAAGGCCGGCGGGTTGACCGCGGAGCAGGAGAAGCGGCTCCAGGACATCCGCACCATCCTCGACGACGAGATGGCCCGGCGTGGCAGCAGCGCGCCCAAGCCCACGCCCACGCGGACCAACCCCGCCGCGCCCGCCGCCTCCGCGCCGCCGCCTCCCTCCGGCCGCGTCAACGCCGCGGACCTCAACCCGCAAGGCAACCCCAACGCCTTCAAGCTGGACCTGCCGGATGAGCTGGCCGCCGACGTGGAGAAGAGCGCGGCCAAGGCCGACGAGGCGCTGAAGGCCAACAAGACGCGCCCGCGCGCCAGGAACGCCGACGAGGCCGTCCAGCAGCTCTCCGACATCAACCGCGGCAGCGCGTACACGCCGCCGGAGTCCAACCTCTCCGCCATGGAGTACTTCGGTTACGGCGACGGGTACCAGGTGGTGGAGCAGCCCGAGGTGGACCTGCCCGTCATCGACTCCCGGCTGGCGGACAAGCTGCGCAACGCCTCCACCACGCCCAGCCCCGCCAGCGGCACCACGACGATCACGGCCATGCCGGGCGGCGTCTTCCTGGATGACTTTGTGGAGCTGTATTCCACGGGGTTGCTGGTGGCGCAGGACATGGACCTGGAAGGTGGCGACACGTCCGACGACCCGAACGTGCTCATTGGCAAGCGCAAGGTCACCGTGCACATGGTCAGCGGCGAGGTGAAGCGCGGCATCATCCAGCGGCTGGGTCGCGGGGAGCTGGGCTTCACGTTGCTGCCCCAGGGCGCGGGCCGCTCCGAGTCACTCTCGCTTTCCCAGGTGAAGGCGATTTTCGTCTCGCTCAATCCCGGACAGAACCCGCTGCCCGCGGCGGGCCGCATGGTGACGGTGACCTTCAAGGACCGTCGGTCCATCCAGGGCAACAGCCCGGACTATGGGACGGGTCTGCCAACCTTCACGCTCATCCCGCCCGGCGGCAAGGGTGGCTTCGAGAAGGTGGTGGTCAACGCGCAGGAGTGCCTGGAGGTGCGCTGAAGGCGAGAGCGCGATGCGGGCTCAGAGCTTCTCGGCCACGTCGTCGAGTTGGCTCTTGAGCTTGCGAACTTCCCGCCGCAGCTTCCCCACCAGCTTTCCCAACTCCTTGAAATCATCCCGGCTGGGCAGGTCCGCCAGGTTGCGCAGGCGCCCGGTGACGTCGTCCAGGCTCTCCTTGCCCTGCTGCACCTTCTGCACCGCGCCCATCACCATCTGCGCGCGGTCCGGGTCCTCCATCAGCTTGGAGACCGCCTTCATCCCCAGCTTGAGGCCCTCATCCCGGATCCGGTCCTTCACGCCCTTGCGCTCTTCCATGAATCCCTCCGTCCCGCCGAGACCGGGCACCATCCCGCCCCCTGCCGCATCGCGTCAAGGCAACCCCGATCCCGACGTGTCCACGAAGCGGTAGGCGTTGGGGAGGGTCCTTGGGTAGGGTGCGCCGTCGTGAAACGGAGCCCGCGCTGGTGGGGGGTCCCCTGGTTGCTGATGGGCGCGGTGTGCACCGCGTGCCCGCGCTCCACTCCTGCGCCCACAACCGCACCGGACGCCGCTTCCGCCGCGCGCGCCGCGCTTCCCCCGCTGAAGGACGTGGATGAGTCGGTTCCCGGCGTGACGCTGCTGCCCGCCAAGGTGTGGGCCGCGCAGATCAAGGCCACCCCGGAAGAGACCGAGGCGCGCGCGCTGGCGGAAACACTCACGCGCAACGGCGTGGTGGCCAAGGCGCATCGCGCGGACCTGGGCACCAAGGGCATCTGGTACCGCGTCACCGTCGGGGACTGGCCGCGCCGCGACCTGCTGGATGCCCGCGCGCCCGAGCTGGTGGCGAGCAAGGCCGTGGCCCCCGTGGTGGGCCCGCCCCCGACGGGAGAGCCCGCGTTCGTCCCGCTGCAGATCACACGCGTGCGTGAGTTCGGCGCGCCGCTGCGGAACGCGTTGCACAAGCTGGTGCCTGCGGGCGCCACTGCGTCTCCCGACGGGGGAACGCCCACGGTGACCGCCCATCTCGCCCCCGGCGGCGACGGTGTTGTGCGCGCGTTCGTCACCGGCGCGGTGGAAGGCAAGGTGCTGGTGCTGGACCACGCGGGCGCGCAGCTGGAGGCGGTGAGCGTGCCCAAACCGGATTGCGCGGGCTGTGACGTCGTGGATGGCCCGGCGCAGGTGGAGCTGGGCTGGGACCTGGCGGGCAGCGCGGAGCCGGAGCTGTTGCTGCGCGTGGGTCGGGATGAGGCGCACGCGCTGGTGCTCCTGAGCCGCGGCGCACAGGGATATGCGCCGGTGCTCTCCGTCGTGGGACGGCTCGAGGATGAGCACCAGATCACCCTGGGTGAAATCACGCTGCGCCAGCTGGATTCCGACCCGGACCTGGAGGTGCTGTGGACCGGCGCGCGCCTCACGTTCCTGGAGGGACAGAGCGTGTGCTCGGCCACCCCGCTGGCGCTGGCGTTCGATCCCGGGCCCAAGGGCGGTCGGCCGATGGATGAGCGCCTGCACGCCGCCAACGGTGTGGCGCGCCACCAGGGCGGTGCCGACGAGATCCGCGCCTTCCTCCGCGGCACCTGGGACCGCGCTCCCGACCTGGCGCTCTCCGCCGCCCTCGCCTACCTGGCGGAAGCCCCCGACGACGCCGAGATCTATCGCGACGTGGTTTCGCGCGCGGAGGCCGCGGCCAAGGAGGGACGTCGGGGGTTCCAGCTGCGGGCGTTGTTGGGCCTGCTGGCCGCGCGCAGTGAGTGGCGTGCGGGACTGGCGCCGCGTCTGCACGAGCTGATTCCCGCCGTGGTGAAGCAGGCCCGCACGTTGGAGGGCAAGGGCTGTGACCAGGCGCCGCTGCTGCTGGGACCCGCGGCGCAGAAGGCACGCACGGACCCACGTGAGGCGTTGGCGGCCGCCGCCCGTCGGAGCGACCCGGCCCAGCTGCCCGCGCCGGTGCTGGCCAGCCTGCTGGGTGCGTTCCCGCAGGGCTCTCCGTTGGCGGAGGACGTCAACACGCTGATGACGCTGCTGGAGGAACGTGCTCCGCAGCTGGTGAACGAGGCGAGGACGTTGGACCAGGCACGTCGTGCGGGTGGGCAGCGTGAGGTGGGGCCCACCGTTCCCGCCGTCAGACCCAGCGGCACGCCGGTGAAGCCCCCGCCCGCCGAGCCCGAACCCGAGGACGAGGAGCCCACGCCGTGACCGAGAACCCCACGGCGCGCCCCAAGCCGCTCATCACCGCCAACCAGGTCACGCTGGCCCGCATGGCGCTGCTGCCCATCCCGTGCGCCATGGTCCTGTACGCGCCGCGCGAGTGGGAGCTGTTGGCGCTCATCATCTACACGCTGCTGGGCATCACCGATTACGTCGACGGGCGCATGGCCCGACACTACGGCCCCACCGTGCTGGGCGCGCTGCTGGACCCCGTGGCCGACAAGGTCTTCATGGCCGCGGTCATCACGCCGCTGGCCGCGTTCAACCTGGTCTCCGCGCCGGTGATGGTGGCCATCCTGCTGCGAGAGTTCCTCATCACCTCGCTCCGAAGCGCCATGAGCCTGCGCGGCAAGAACGTGAAGACCAGCGTGCTGGCCAAGCTCAAGACGTCCATCCAGATGGTGGGCGCAGGGTTCATCTTCCTCATCGACCGCGTGCCGGACACCACGCAGATCCTGACGACGTTGGGCGTGGGCTCCGTGGGCGCCATTGCCGTGATGATCTGGCGCTACGCGGTGACGCGGAAGGTGAGCCCGCTGGTGTTCGTGCCGTGCTCGCTGATCGTGCTCGCGTTCCTGGTGCGTCTCATGCTTCCGCCGCGGGAGGCCATTGCGGTGCACTGGGGCGTGATCCTGGTGTTCACGTGGGCCAGCGCGCTGGACTACCTGGGCGGCGCGTGGGCGGTGCTGAAGGAAGGGCGCGGGCATCGCATCCAGGACATCGGTCGCCTGCTGTGGACGCTGATTGCCGGCGCAGGCCTGCCGCTGATGCTGATGGCGTTCATCGAGGCGGCGCCGGTGTGGATTGTGGTCATGGCGGCGGAGCTCACCAGTGGCGCGGTGGACAACCTGCGCTGCCACGAGGGCGTGCTGCCCAAGCCCTGGACCTATCCGCTGCGCAGCCTGGCGCTGGCCGTGGGGAGCACGGTGGTGTTGTCGCTGCCGCACGGGGAGCACTTCCTCTCCCCCGCCATGTACGGCGCCATGGGGCTGGCGCTGGTGATGACGGCGTGGACGGCCTTGGACTTCTGGGTGGCCCGCGCCATCATCTGGGGCGAGGACGCTCCCGCCGCCCCCACCGCGCAGAGCAGCGTGGGACGCTGACGCCGCAATCTCCCCTCGAGAACAACATGCCCCTTCAATCCCCCATCACCCTGTCGGTCGCGTGCGTGTGCGCAGCACTGGTTGCAGGTTGTGCGTCGCGACGCGGGGAAGCCGTGCAGGACAAACCCGCCGAGAGTGCGGCACCGTCGGCCAGCTCGTCGTCGGGCGCGCCGGCCGCGGGTGGACATGCCGCGTGGGATCCCGCCTGGTCCGGGCTGTGTCCCGCCAGCGGCGCCACCGCGCCCATGCCCATTCGCGCCAGCGGGGCGGGCACGCGCTTCGAGCCCTCGGCGGCCGCGGTGTGGGACGGACGCGTGGCCATTGCCGGTGACAAGCAGGTGCACCTGTGGTGGTGGCGCCCAGGCACTTCCGACGTGGTCGACGATCCCGCGTGGTCCTTCCCGCTGACCCAGGGGAGCTCGTCCGCCTCATGTTGTGCGCAGCAGCCCGGGGACTGGGGTGACGCCATCAAGCGGCAGAAGGCCGCGGAGACCTGCGGTGATCACGCCGTGGCGCTGGGCTCCCCGTTGCCATGGCTGAAGGTGGAAGGCGCGGCCAGCACGCCACACGCGCTGTACCTGGGCGCCAACATGGGCTTCGCGTGCCAGGAGAACAACCATGTGCTGCGCGTGGAGCGCGCGGGCGAGAGCCCCGTCCCACTGCCGAACGTGAGCCGCGAAACGGTGCTCCAGGCGCTGGGTGCCCTCGACGTGCGCGTGGAAGGCGTGGCGATGACCGCCGACGGGACCACCGCCCTCATTGCCGCGCGACAGAAGAACGTGGGCCGCGGCGACGCGCTGTCCATGAGCGTGGTGCTGGTGGACGTGGCCAGCGGCCAGGCGCGTGCCGTGGAGATCACCCCGCCCACCGGCGGCACGCTGAATCCCGCCGAGCTGGGCCTCAGTGACATCACCGTGCTCTCCGACGGGCGCGTGGCCATCACCGCGAGCAAGGAGATGGACCAAGTGGGCAAGCGCGTGGTGGCGGGGCAGGCGTGGGTGAGCACCGTCGGGGAGCCGTGGAAGCAGCCGGGTGCGTCGTGGTCCATGGGACTGCTGGCGGAGTTCACCGACCACAAACCCGAGGCCGTGGTGCAGCTGGGACCGCACTGCGCCGCCGTCCTCTTCGACGACGACGAGCGCTACAAGGCTCAGAACCGCGCGGCGGGCGGTGGTCCGGAGTGGGATTCCTCCAGCGCCTTCCTCAGCTACGTGGCCATTCCGTGATGGTGCGGCGGGGAGCGCCGTGACGTCGACAACGCGTCAACCCCCCTTGCCGTGCACCAGGACCTTGGGCCCGTCGCGGAAGAGCACCTCCACCTTGTCCGGCCCCTTCACCGACGTCACCAGGCCCAGTCCGAACGTGGGGTGATCGATCACCGTCTCCAGCGCGTAGGTGGTCTTGACGCTGTAGCGGGGTGCGCGGGACAGGTCGCGGTTCTTCATGAGGCGGTCGTAGTCGCTCTCCCGCACCACGCCGGCGCGGCCGGGCTTGGCCGGTTCCGCGGGCTCCCGGCGACGCGGCGCGCGGTCCTCCCCGTCGACAGGACGATAGTTCCGGTCGGTGTGGCAGGTGTTGCACTGCACACGCGCGGGGCGCGTTCCCACCATGGCCAGCACGGTGTGCGCCAGCACCATCTTGCAGCGCGTGCAGAAACAGTCGACCTCGCCACCAACCTTGGATCCGGCCATGCGTGCTCTTCTCCTCAGCTCTTGTTGCCCTGCACCGCGCGCGCAATGGCGGCACTCTCGGCCTGCGCGCGTTGCACGTCCGCGTGGTGCTTGAGAATGACGTGCAGGGTCTGCGTGATGGTCTGCTCGTCGAGGGCGCCGCTCCCCATGGCCAGCAGCGCACGGGCCCAATCCAGGCTCTCGCTCACCGCGGGGGGCTTGCGCAGGTCCATGGTGCGCAGCTTCTGGATGGCGCGTACCACGGCGTCGCAGATGGCCTCCGGGGCGTCCGGGAGGCGCTTGCGCAGGATGGCCAGCTCACGCTCCGGCGAGGGGTAGTCCACGTAGAGGTGGAGGCAGCGACGCTTGAGCGCGTCGGAGAGCTCACGGGTGTTGTTGCTGGTGAGCAGCACCTGCGGGCGGTGCACGGCCTTCAGCGTCCCCAGCTCGGGCACGGTGATGGTGAAGTCGCTGAGCAGCTCCAGGAGGAACGCCTCGAACTCCGGGTCGCTCTTGTCGATCTCGTCGATGAGCAGCAGCGCGGGCGTGGGGCTGCGGATGGCGGTGAGCAGCGGGCGCGGGAGCAGGAAGCGCTCCGAGAAGAAGACGCTGTCCTGGCGGCCCACGGCGTCGGCGGCCTCCCGCAGGGACCCGGCGTGCCCGACGATCTCGTTGATCTTGTCGCGCAGCACCTGGGTGTAGAGGAGCTGCTTGCCGTATTCCCACTCGTAGAGGGCTTTCTGCTCGTCGAGGCCCTCGTAGCACTGCAGGCGGATGAAGGTGAGTCCCTGGCTCTGGGCCATGGCCTTGGCCAGCTCGGTCTTGCCCACGCCGGCCGGCCCCTCGACGAGGATGGGCTTCCCCAGCGCCACGGCCAGGAACGCGGTGAGGGAGATGTTCTTGTCCGCCATGTAGCCCACGGAGGCCAGGCGGGTGCGCGCGTCCTCCGCGTTCTGGATGAGACTCACCTGCGTCACTGCGCGCCTCCCTGCCGGCTTCCCAGGCAGCGCTGCGCCAACGCCCCGAGCTGAAGCGTGAGGTTGGTGGGGGGTGGCTCCACGTTGTTCTTCCCGTCGACCACCAGGCTGACAACCCGGCCCTCCAGCTGGGCGCTGACGGTGGTGGTGCCAATGTCCATCACCATGCCCTGACGGAGCACGGGGCGCGCGTCCGCGGGCTTGTCTTGGGTCACCGCGTTGGTGAGCGCGGCCTTCTCGGCGTCCGCCAGCGTGAGCGTGGCCACCTGGTCCGGCGCCATCCGCACCCGACGGAAACACTTCACCGTCCCGTCGGAGAACACGTCCACGTGGGTGGCCAGGTACGGGCTGAAGGCACCGCGGGTGTCGTAGGCCAGCCAGGCGCCGGGAGCGAGACCGGGGTCGGGGAGGCCTTCCAACGACGTCACCGGGGGCGTTCCCCCGTCGGTCGAAGCGCCGGCGGGCTGGGCGGCACCCCCGTCGGTGACGACGTCAGCGGGCGGGGTCTTCTTCGTCTCGGCGCTTTGCGAGGTGGAGCAGGCCACCAGGGCGGCCAGGGAGAACGGCAACAGGCGGGGAAGGGACATGATGACTTCCTGGCGGGCAATGAGGCTCAGCGCGGACCGGACGGGGATTCATCCGCCTGACCGCCGAACAGGGGTTTGCGGGACAACATCTTCTCGGCCCAGATGGCGGCGGCGTGACCGGCCCACAGCTCGCCTTCCACGCCCAACGCCGGCGCCACGTCGCGACCCGCGCGCAGGAGGCCCTTCAACCCGCCCTCCAGGCCGCGCCCGCCCAGCTCCATGGGCTCCTCCGGCCCGCGGTAGATGGCGGTGCGGGAGGCTTCCAGGCGGGCCGCCCCCAGGTTGCGCGCCTCGACGAGGTGCTTCCGGGTGAAAGGCAGGAGCGCATCCAGGCGCGCGGAGAGTCGCGCACACGCCGCGTCGACGTCACCAGGGGCCACGGGAACGGACGCGGAGATGACGGACAGCCCGGGCACCACCTTGCGCGTCTCGGGGTGCACGGGCTGGCGCTCGCACAGCAGGAGCGCGGGCTCGCTCCCGGGGCCTTCCCCGTCGGCGTGGAGGATGGCGCGCTCGCCCAGGCCTGGCGGGACGCCCTCCTTCTTCACCACCCAGGCCACGGCGGCGCGCACACGCTCGGGCTGCACGCTGCCCATGGCCTGCTCCAGCCGCTTGGCATGTTTCTCCGGCGAGACACGCTCACCCAGGTCGCGTGACCACGTGGCGTCGACGATCACCTTGGCGGAGCGCGCCTCCCCGCGACCGCCCATGCGCACCTCACTGATGCGGCCGGAGTCCACCACCAACGCCGCCACGCGCTCGTCGCGGATGATCTCCGCACCCCGCTGCTTGGCCGCGTCCAGGAGCAACTGTCGCAGGGCCGCGCGCCCGCCCACCGGCGAGACGTGCACACCCATGAGCAACGCGCGCACCAACCGACTCTGCACCGCCGGTGGCGGCGAGGCGCCGTTGGAGAGGAACGCCAACGCACCACCCAGGCCCGCGCGGAGCCAATCCACGTCGGCGCCGTGCTCCAGGGCGCGGGAGGTCTTCACCGGCGTGTACGCGTCGCGGTAGGCGCCCTTCACGCGTCGGGTGGCAAAGAAGCCCACGTCGGTGAGCGGGTCCACGGTGTCCACCACGGCGGAGGCCAGCCGTTCTTCCTGCACGTCCTCGTCGAGACGGGAGGCGGCCTGCGCCCCGGCTTCCCCGGCCTCACGCAGCAGGTCCGCCTTGCGACGCGCCGGTTCCGCGAACAGGTCCAGCCGGTGCTCGGGGTGGAGGACCTGCACGCTGACGTCGGAGAGCGGCATGATCCGACGCAGCTCCCCGTGCATGGCCAGCGCCTCCAGCACGCCCTTGGCGCGAGCCAGGCCGTCCAGGTTGGGCCAGAGATCGTCGACGGGGGGAACCAGCACGCCGCCCACCGCGACGTCATCCGCGCCCTCCCCTTCCTCCAGCACCACCACGCGTCGACCCGCGCGAGCGCACACCGCCGCCGCCACCGCGCCGGATAGCTCTCCCCCGATGATCAAGACGTCCGTGTGCCGGATGGCCATGGCGGGCGTTCCCTAGCGCAGATGGGACGCGGCGTCAGCAGGGGGCTGAGGGGACCGTGGAAGGACGACGTGGGCCTGGGAAGGAAGTCAGGAGTCAGAAGTCAGAATGGGTTGACGCGAAGGCAGGAGCGGCTGAGCCCGGACAGATGCCTGTCGGAACTGCGGACGTCTTGAGCGGGCCGCGACCTGGAGTGCGGCGGGCCCTCGCCGCCCTGGTCAGCGCCGAGAGGGTTCCGCACCGCCGGCAGTCCACCACGCGCAGCCGCGCGGGTTTTCCCGTCGTCGCGAACCCCCGGATTTCCAATGGGGCCGCTGAGGACGCACTCGGCGCTGGCCAGGTCGGCGAGGGCCCGCCGCACTCCAGGTCGCGGCCCGCTCACGACATCGCAGCCCCGATGGCATCCTGTCCTGGCGCAGCGCCAACCCTGGCGCGGGACCTGTGCCCTTCTGACTTCTGACTTCTGACTTCCATTTCTCGACGCCACCGCCCTCACATCGTCGGCAGGAAGTCAATGCGCAGCGGCGTCCCACCCGGCACGCAGTTGTACTTCTCAAAGTCCGTGACGCCTTCCGCCTTGAGCACGTCCTCGTCGATCCACGCCTTCCCGCTGCGGACGGAGGGCTCCTTCTGCACCAGCGCCAGCGTGGCGTCGGCCAGGATGTCGGCCTTGCGCCACTGGCTCTCGTCGCCCAGGCCCCATTGCCGCGTGGCCTCCGACTCCACCGCCGTGGCGGGCCACAGGCTGTGCACGGCGATGTTGTGGTCCCGCACCTCCTCGGCCAGACCGTGGGTCAAGAGCGTCATGCCGTACTTGCTGATGAGGTAGGCCACGTGCCCGGGCGCATAGCGGAGGTCGATGGGCGGGCTCATGTTGATGATGTGGCCCCACTTGCGCTCCATCATCAGGGGCAGGAACGCCTGCGCGCACAGGAACGCGGCCCGTGCGTTGACCCCCACGACAAGGTCAAACCGCTTGGCCGGTGTCTCCAGCACGTTCTTCCACCACAATGCGCCGGCGTTGTTGATGAGGATGTCGCAGCGACCAAAGGCCTTCTGCGTCTCGTCGCGCAGCCGCTCGATCTGGGTCTCGTCGCGCACGTCGGTCTGCACGGCCAGGGCCTTGACGCCCAGCGCTTCCACCTCCGCCTTCACGCCCAGCAGCGTGCCGGGCAGCTTGGGATGCGGCTCCACGGTCTTGGCCGCCAGCACGACGTCGACGCCCTGCCGGGCCAGCGCCAAGGCGATGACGCGGCCGATGCCACGGGAAGCTCCAGTGATGACCGCCACGCGGCCCTTGAGTGACATGGGTGACTCCGGGAAGAACTGTTGGTGACGACGTCACTGACCCTGGTTGCGGGCCATGCGCTCGGCCATCTGCGCGCGCTGGTCCAGGCGGTGCTGGGAGGCGTAGCCCGGGTCAAACTCCATGAGCTCCCGCCAGGTCTGCGCGGCGCGTTTGGGGTCGCCGCCCATCATGTGGGCCATGCCCAGGTAGTGCCACGCGGGGCTGTACTTGGGGTTCTTCTTGATGACCTCACCGTAGAGGCGGATGGCGCCCTGCGCCTCACCCAGCTGGGTCATGGCGCGCGCCTTGGCCACGTTCAGCTCGGCGTCGTCGGAGGCTTCCTGCAGCGCGGCCTCCGCGGCGGTCTTGGCGTCGAAGAATCGGCCCTCATCCAACGCGTCCAGCGCCTCCGCCCGACGACGCTCCAGGTTGGAGGCATTGGCCGCCAGCGCGGGGACGCGGGTGCCCTTCTTGAAGCGCGGGCCGGGGCCACCACCACCGGCGGGCGGGCCGCCCTGGAAGTCGGAGGCGCCGCCCATGACGCCCTGGTTGTCTCCGGCGGGGACGGCCTGCTCCTCGGTGCGCGCCGGCCCCGTGGGACCGCCCAGCACGATCTCCCCGCGGATGGCCTGGCGCACAATCTCCAGCTGCCGCTCCAGCTCTCCCCGACGCATGTGCCCCGGCGTGAGCTCCAGGAACTTCACCCAGGACTCCTCCACCTTCTTGAGCGCCTCCTTGTCCTGGGGCTTGCTCTCGAGAAGGATGGCGCCGCGGAAGAAGAGGCTGTCGACGTCATTGGGGTTCTGACGCAGCACCTCCTCGTGCATCTGCAACGCCAGGTCCGGGTTCCCGACGAAGAAGAAGCAGTTGCCCAGCATCTTGCGCGCTTCCACGTTGTTCGGGTCGTCGTCGATGACCTGGCGGAACATGAGCGTGGCGTCGAGGAAGCGCTCGGCCTCGTAGTACAGGCGGCCCAGGGCCAGCTTGACCTCGGTGCTCTTGGGCTTGTCCTTCAGCTCCTTCTGCAGCGCGTCCACCTTGCGCAGCAGCTCCGCGTTCTCCGAGCTGACGTTGGAGCCGGGGCTGGGGCCCTTGGGCGTGGGGTCCGCGGCGCGCCCCACCGGCGGCGGCGGTCGACACGACGCCAACGCGAGGGCAGCGGCAAGGCAGAGCAAGCGGAGCGGGGTGGTGGGGAAGGCCATGGGGATGAGGGTCCTTGGACGGCGACGGAACAGCGTTGGCAGCATAGCAATCCGCTGGCCTGGAGCAGCCCACCCACGGGCGCCCGCGCCTCCGCCGCAGCCGCGCGCACCCTAGTACAGGACGCGCCCCGTTGGGCATGGACTCACGGCGTGGGGATACCCAGCTCCCGGGTCAACCGCTCCACGATCTCGAAGTACCGCTTGCGGTCATACGGCTCGTTCAGGATGTGGAAGTCCTTCCGCGCCAGGCCCACGCAAGCAAAGCAGTAGGTGCAGTCGCTGCAGCGTTCACAGGCCACCAGGTACTTGCTGCCGGTGCAGAGCGTGCAGTCCACGCAGTATGCGCACCCGTGGGAGGACTCACACCCCACGCAGCGCGTGCAGCCGGAACACCCCGTGCACGAGGTGCAGTAGGTGCAGCGGTAGCAGTCCTCGCAGTCCTTGCAGAACTGGCAGGCGGTGCAGCGCGTGCAGCTCTCCACCTCGTAGCTGGCGGGGTTCTCGGGATTGGCGGCCCAGGCCTCGCGCAGTCGCTGGAAGCGGGCGCGGAAGGTCTCCAGGTCCAGCGTCGCGGGGTCGGCCGCGGCCGGAGCGTCACTGACAGGATCCCTTGGCATCCTTCACATCAATGGGGATGGCCTTGCGCACCAAACCGCCCGGCGGCACCTCCAAGGTGCGCGTGACGTCGATGCTGCAGCCGTCCTTGCGGACCAGGCGGAGGGTCACCTTCCCGGCCGGCACCTCGGTGGGCGGGAGTGGCGTGGGGCCCAGCAGCTTCTTGCCCAGGTAGACGTTGGTCCAGAACGGAGAGGTGTCGACGACGATCCGGCCCGTGCCATCCGACTGCGCCGCCGGCTGGGGGCGGGGCGCGTCTTCCTTCCGCAGCACGTAGTTCAGCGGCATGCGGGAGCCGGCGCGGGCCCGTTGGCTGTCGCGCACGTCCGCGTACCCGGAGGGCCCCTCCACGACGATGCTGTGGCTCCCGTCCTTCACCTCCACCTGCAAGAGCGGCGTGCGGCCGATGCTGCGTCCGTCGAGAACGACCTTGAGGCCGCTGGGCTCGCTGGTGATGTCGAACCAGCCAACCTTGGCGCCCTGCGGGGGCGGCTTGCGCAGCTTGATGACGGGCAGCGTGATGATCTCGCCGGCAACCAGCGGGACCTCCAGGCGCGCCTTCTCATAGCCCTCCAGCTGGGCCACCACTTCCGCCACGCCGTCCACGGGCAGCTCCTCGACGAGCAGCGGCGCCTCCGCGCTCTTCCCGCGCACCACCTTGTTGACGACGATCTCCGCGCCGGGCGGGTCGGTCATGATGCGCAGCGTGCCGGTGGTCTTCTTCACCGCCTGCTCGGGC
>JBFMGU010000194.1:0-20446 GCA_040752415.1 Myxococcota bacterium | reverse complement strand
CCATTCACGGTTAGTCCTGCGAAGCGACACCGCCGCCGAGAGGAGAGCAGGACTTGAGCTTCTTTGTTGCCTGCCAATCTCATTGGCAGGGAGCGCGGGAAGAGGCGTCAGGATGAGAGCCACACTCTTTCAAAAGAGCCGCGCCCAATCTCATTGGCAGGGACTTCAGAGCGTCATCCCGAGAGAGCCGCACCGCGCTACTGAAGGGCCCTCGTCGGGTGAGACGTCAGGATGAGAGCCACACCAAACGCGAAACCGCTCGACGTGGTTCGCCGCGAGCCCTACAGCGGTTCCCGTTGAAGTTGTCATGCCGCTTGACCTCCGTCTGGCAGCGGACGCCCGCAACTCCGAGGGAAAGCGGCACTTCATGCCGCAGTCCGAAAGGGTGCGGGCACCGCTCCGCTTCGTGAAATTGCGAACGCCCGCACCCGTGCCACGTCGGGAAGCGTGCCGGCCTGTCTACGAGAGAGCGAACGCCGCCGGCACTTTCGGACTGCGGCATGAAGTGCCGCCTTCGCTCGGACCAGCGGGCGCCCACTGCCAGATGGAGGCCGAGCGGCGTGACAACTTCAATTGGAACCAACGTAACGCCGACGAGAACCGGTTCCGAAGGGCTCGACTCCGGGCCGCGGGTCAGGCGGGGTTGGCGAGGATGGCGTTGACCTGCGTGGAGGGGTCCTGGATGGCGCCCTCACGCATGAAGACCACGTCGCGGCTGCTGTTCTTGTCGCGGATGGCCAGCTCATTGATGAGCACGTTGTTGGCCCCCGCCAAGGAGGCCAGCGAGTGGAGCGCGCGGCTGAAGTCCAGTCCCAGCTCCTTGTCGGCCTTGGCAAAGGCGCGGGCGCGCTCCTCGGGGGTGTGCGCGGCACGCAGCGTGTCGACGAGCTTCACCACGTTCTGCGCCTCCCGCCACGCCTCCACCTCCTGGCGCAGGCGCCAGCCGGGCTGACGGGTGGCCCAGTAGTACTCGTTCTCCAGCTGCTGCATCTCCTGCTGGTCGGTGCCGAAGCGCAGGTGCTCCTCGGTCCGCTTGAACAGCGCCTCGATCTCCTGTCGCTTGGCGGGGTCGGCGTTCACCCAGGTGGCCTTGCCGCCCTCCAGCTCCTCGTACGCGCGCGCGTAGGACTGGTGCACCGCGTCCGCGCTGGTGCCCGCCAGCTTCTTGAGCCCGTCGTCGGTGAAATAGATGTCCACGGTGCGGTTGGTGGTGCCAAAGGCCTTGAGGAACTTGTCATTGCCCAGCAGCGCGCGCGTGCCGTCGTCGAGGGCGCCGAGCGCGTCGGCGAGACGCAGGAAGTCCTTGACGTCGTCCTTGGTGGAGACGCGGTCGCCGGTGATGGTGCTGCGCACGTGGTAGTAGGACTGCGGTGGGTTGCCCGGCTCCGTGGTCATCACCAGCTCACGCGTGGTGGCGCGGGCGCCCAGGAAGATGTTGCTGATGATGCCGGAGTAGCCCTCGTCCAGGCGGCTGCGGTCATAGGTGATGTCGCCCTTGGACGATGTCAGCGTGCCGTGGGTCTGGCTGCTGGTGCTCACCACGTTGAGCAGCGTGATGGGACCAAAGTTGGCGCTCAGCGACGAGGCTTGCGTGCGCACGCCCTCCTCCAGCTTGGCAAAGCGCACCGCGGCGCTGCCGTCCTGGGCCAGCTTGTCGGCGGAGCGGGTGTCCAGCTTGAGCAGCGCTTCATACGCTTCCGCGGCCTTGGGGTCGGAGAGATCCAGCACGTAGTTCTGCAGGTTGGTCTCCTGGCTGGAGCGCGAGTGTGCGGCGCGCAGGTCCACGCGCAGCCACTTCTCCACCTGCTTGTCCACCTGGTCGGTCACCAGCTCCGCACCACGACGGAAGACGCCGCCGCCCATCTCGGGCAGCGCGTTGCCGGTGTTGGCATCCACGCCCACGGTGGCGTTGACCGAGCCCGACGCGCTGCCGCTGTTCACCTGGTTGAGCGAGACGAACACGCGGTCCCCGTCGAGACGCTTGACGCGCAGGCTCACCTCCAGCTCCTTGCTGGCCGCCACCGAGACGCCCACCGAGGCGCCCGCCGTCAGGATGGAGCCCACGCGCGCCAACGTGGCGCCCGCGCCCACACCGGCATGGCTGGCCACGGTGCCCTTGCCGCGCACCAGCAGCTCGGTTCCTTCCGTCAGCGAGCGCGCGCGTTCGGAGGTGAAGGGCAGGTCCACGCTGTTGTTCTTGATGGCCGCCAGCGCGGCTTCCGCCTTGTGCGGGTAGGGCGCCAGCAGGGAGTAGCCCAGCGACGCGTTGGCGGAGAATCCCGCCGTCACGTTGAAGGGATAGTTGGGCACCGAGACGCTGAAGCCCGCCGAGGGATACAGGCCGCCGCCGGTGTACGCCCAGGTGACGTCCTTGCCGCCCTGCTCCAGGCGCGCGGTGGCGGCGGCGCGGTTCGCGTCGTTGGTGACCACGGGATCCTGCGCGGAGAGCAGCCGGGTCTGCACGCGCACCGCGGCGCCCACGTGCTCACCGATGCGCAGGTCCGCCACGGCGAACTCCTGGGGCTTGTAGATCTCCTTGCGCGCCAGCTCGACGAGCTTCTCCTTCACCTTCCCCACCACGCCGTCATTGGCCACGTTGCCCAGCTGCGAAGCCTGCAGGCCCAGCGTCTGCAGCACCGCGTCGCGCTCCGCGGGCTCGATCTGGTCCAGCTTCAACTCCGTGGCCAGCGCCGTCTTCTGCTCCGCCGTCAGCCCGGTGGCGACGAGGTCCTGCGCTTCCTGGTGGTTGATGCGTCCGTCCTGCAGCAGCGTGGAGAGACGGGCACGGAATTCCGGCATGGTGAGGGACATGGACTCTTCCTCGAGGTGGGTTTCCAGATTGGGGTTGGCGTCGTAGCTGGCGGCGTGCGCGACCACAAGCCTACAATGACAACGTCGATGACGAGGTGCATCACGCCGTGCGCGCATCGGTTGCGCCTCACGGTCATGGCCGCGCGGAGCGTGTTGTGCGGCGCTGCCTCCCATGTCTCACCAACTTGAGCCAATCCGGTGCCGTCCCGAGAGGCGCATGCTCACGAGGAGGCACGTTGGTGGAACGCGCACACCCGGTGCCGGCTGCAGGGGCTTGCGGCGGCGGTGGAGAGCTTCCCGGTGTGTGCAGGCACGGGCAGGCCCCCGCACCTCATGCGTCCACCCTTTCATCACGGATGGACACCAGTGCCTGGAGCGCCTCGTCATCCACCGGCTTCTTCAACACCGGCACCGATGCGGCGGCGATGAGCGCCTCGTGGTTCAGCCCCATGCTGCCGGTAACGAACACGAAGCGCCTGGCCACGTCAGGGCGAGCGCGACACAGTTCGTCGTACAGATCAACGCCGGTCAACCCCGGCATCAGCACGTCACACAGCACCACGTCGAACGTTTCCCGCAGGAGACGATCCCGTGCCCGGAATGGGCAGGACTCGACCTCCAGTGAGCACCGTGCGCTGAGCAGACGTCGGTACGCGCGCAACTGTGATTCCTCGTCGTCAATGCACAGGACGCGCGCGGAAGGCGTCAAGGACGCCACGGGCAAGCACTCGGGGGTGGTTTCGTGCGTGGTTGTACCGGACAGGGGCAGCGTGACCTCCACGGTGGTTCCGCCATCGGGCCCGGGGAGGAAACGCAGCGCGCCACCGTGTGCAGCGACGATGTCCCGGCAGATGCCCAGGCCCAGTCCGGTGCCCTTCCCTGGCCCCTTGGTTGTGAAGAACGGTTCTCCGAGGCGCGCCCGGTTCTGCTCCGGAATCCCAACCCCGTTGTCGCTGACCCAGGCCACGGCGTTGGTGCCCTCCGCCCGGCAGCCCACGACGATCCGCCCGCGACCGCGCCGGGCTTCCTCGATGGCATCCGCGGCATTGACCAACAGGTTCATGAACACCTGACAGAGGCGTCCCGGCATCCCCCTGACCATCACGCGAGGATCAAGCGCCATCTCAATGTCCGCGCGCCCCCGCACCGTCGCGCTTGTCATCCGCACCGCGGACTGGATGAGCACCTGCGCGCTGGCCACGGTGCACTCGTGCTGTTGCGCCTGGGCAACCTGCCGGACATCGGCAACGATGCCGACCACCCTGCGCACACCCTCCTCGGCGTCATCCAGTGCCGTCACCAGCTCTTCCGCCCCACCCGTCTCCCGCAGGGCCCGGCGAACGAACTGGACATTGGCGAGCACGAAGCCGAGCGGGTTGTTCACGTCGTGAGCGATGCTCGCCGCCATCTGCCCCACCGCGGTGAAGCGCTCGGCGGCCACCAGTCGGCGCATCAACTCCTGCATCTCCAGCGCCAGCGCGACATGGGACGCCAGGATGGAGGTGCGGGTAACGTCCGCGTGGCGATAGGGGCGAGTGGTCGAGGTCCGCTCAAGAATGAGAACGCCAAGGATGCGCTGCCCGGAACACAGCGGGTAGGCGATGCAGGACCGCGCCCGTTTCAGGATGCGAATCTTGATGGAGTCTGTGACGTCGCAGTCGTCCCTGGCTCCGGTGTCCAGGGTTTGGATTTCGTTCGACACCAGCGCCGGTCGACGTTGTTGCGCCACGCTGCTGGCAACCCGCTGTGCCAGTGCTTGGAGCTCAGCGTGGCACTCGCCGCCGTGCGCATAGGCGAGATACCAGGACTCGTTGCTCGTGGGCAGCATCAGCAGCGCGTTGTCCGCGGCCATGACCTGCATGGCAACATCCACGATGCGCTTGGGAAGGTCCGCGCGGTCGTTCATCTCGAAGATGGCCTGGCTGGCTCGATGAAGGTCCGTTGCCGAGCGCAGCCGACGGCGCTCGACGGCGCGTGCCACCGCCGCCAGCAGCGGGCCGGGATGGGGTCCCTTGATGATGAAGTCGGTTGCGCCCAGCCGGAGGCATTCGAGGGCTGCGTCGAGCTCCTCGTGGGCTGTGAGCACGATGACCTCAACGTTGGGGTAGTGTTCCCGAAGCACGCGCAGCAGGTCCGTGCCACCCATCTCCGGCATTTGCAGGTCGGCGATGACGACGTCGAACTCCGCACCCGCGATCGCGGCCAGTGCCCCCGCTCCCGAGGCTTCGGTGTGGACGTGGTAGCCGTTTTCGGTCAGGTCATGCGCAATCAGTTCGAGCACGAGGGAATCATCGTCGACCACGAGGATGGATTCCGCCATCGCACACCTCCACGCCAAACGTTTCGGCGCAACGGGTAGCGGACTTGAGGCGGCGGAAGAAAGGGACACCTACACCGGGGCCTGCGCCTTGGCCGCGGGAGGATGCCAGCGTGAAGGGTCGGAGGTGTGCCCACGGTCGCGCCCGTGGAGAAGCGTGAGCTGCGCAATCCGCCTCCTCCAGCACGCCGCACCCATCAGGCTCTGGGCGCGGGTGCTGGACGGCGGAGCGGGTCAGAAGAAGCCGAGCTTGCGTGGGCTGTAGCTCACCAGCATGTTCTTGGTCTGCTGGTAGTGGTCCAGCATCATCTTGTGCGTCTCGCGACCAATGCCGGACTGCTTGTAGCCGCCAAACGCCGCGTGCGCGGGATACGCGTGATAGCAGTTGGTCCACACGCGTCCCGCCTGGATGCCGCGGCCCATGCGGTAGGCGCGGTTCATGTCCCGCGTCCAGACGCCCGCGCCCAGGCCATAGAGTGAGTCGTTGGCAATCCTAAGCGCTTCGTCCTCGTCCTTGAACGTGGTGACCGACACCACCGGACCAAAGATCTCCTCCTGGAAGATGCGCATGCGGTTCTTGCCGGAGAACACCGTGGGCTCCACGTAGTAGCCGTCGCGCAGCTCTCCCCCGAGGATGCGTCGCTGCCCGCCCGCCAGCACCTCCGCGCCCTCCTTCTTGCCGATGTCGATGTACGCGAGGATCTTCTCCATCTGCTCCCGGCTGGCCTGCGCGCCGATCATCGTCTCGGTGTCCAGCGGGTGGCCCGCCTTGATCTCCTTCACGCGCTTGAGCGCGCGGTCCATGAAGCGGTCATAGACGGAGGCCTGGATGAGCGCGCGCGAGGGACAGGTGCACACCTCCCCCTGGTTCAGCGCGAACATGGCAAAGCCTTCCAGCGCCTTGTCCAGGAACTCGTCGTCGTCGGCGTGCACGTCGTCAAAGAAGATGTTGGGGCTCTTGCCGCCCAGCTCCAGTGTCACCGGGATGAGGCTCTGGGAGGCGTACTGCATGATGAGGCGGCCGGTGGTGGTCTCACCGGTGAAGGCCACCTTGGCAATGCGCTTGCTGCTGGCGAGCGGCTTGCCTGCTTCCAGGCCAAAGCCGTTGACGACGTTGAGCACGCCCTCGGGCAGCAGGTCCGCAATGAGCTCCACGAGCACCAGCAGGGTGACCGGGGTCTGCTCCGCGGGTTTGATCACCACGCAGTTCCCCGCCGCCAACGCCGGCGCCAGCTTCCACGCGGCCATCAGCAGCGGGAAGTTCCAGGGGATGATCTGGCCCACCACGCCCAGCGGCTCGTGGAAGTGGTAGGCCACGGTGTCGTGGTCCAGCTCGGAGATGCCGCCCTCCTGGGAGCGGACCGCCGCGGCGAAGTAGCGGAAGTGGTCCACCGCCAGCGGGACATCCGCCGCCAGCGTCTCCCGCACCGGCTTGCCGTTCTCCCATGCTTCCGCCACCGCGAGCTTCTCCAGGTTCTGCTCCATGCGGTCGGCGATCTTGAGCAGGATGTTGGAGCGCTCCGTGGTGCTGGTGCGGCCCCAGGCCTCGCGCGCGGCGTGGGCTGCGTCGAGAGCACGCTCCACGTCCTCCGCGGTGGAGCGCGCCACCTGGCAGAAGGGCTGTCCGGTGACGGGCGTGACGTCGTCGAAGTACTCGCCCTTGAACGGCGCAACCCACTTGCCGCCAATGAAGTTGTCGTAACGGGACTTGAAGCTGACCACGCTGCCTGCCTGGTTGGGATTCGCGTAACGCATCACGGTCTCCTTGGGTTGGGTGGTTGATGCGTCCACGCTAGGAGGTGCCAGGTTGGTATTTGGTTGGTGCGGGGGCGTACACTTGGCGCCGGAAGCACACCTGGGACGCCAGCGTTGGCGCGGGAGGTGGGGACCATGCGCTACACCCGCGGTGCCTTGCGCGATCGACGACGTCAGATCGAGCAGGAACGGCAGCGGGTGCCCGCGCGCGGACCGGACGGGTCCACGGTGGCCCGGGAGATCCTGGGGTCCTGGCAGCGCTCACGCCAGGCGGTGCCCGCGGCCCGGGATGCCGCTCCGGTGGACGAGCACGCCGCGGCGCAGTGGGCCAGCTCACCGCTGCGCATTGCCAGTGACGCCTTCCGCGACGAGCTGGCCGCGCTGGCCCACGACGGCAGCCTGGTGGCGGCGATTGCGGATGCCTCCGGTCGCCTGATGTGGACCTCGGCGGGACGGGTCATGCAGCGTCGCGCGGAGCGGGTCCACTTTGTTCCCGGCGGACAATGGGATGAGGGGTCGGTGGGGACCAACGCGCTGGCGCTGGCCCTGCAACTGCAGCGACCCACCACGGTGTTCTCCGCGGAGCACTTCGTCCCCGCGGTGCATGACTGGGTCTGCTACGCCGCGCCGGTGGTGGACCCCCGCTCCGGGCTGGTGGTGGGCGTGGTGGACCTTTCCACGACGTGGGACCGGCACAACGCGCTGGGGCTGGCGGCGGTGATCTCCTTTGCGCAGCGCATGGCCGAGCGCCTGCCGCGACACGAGCTGGCGCCCCTGACCATCCACGCCCTGGGAGAGCCCAGCGTGCTGTTGCGCGGTGTGCGCCTGCTGCTGTCTCCCCGCCAGGTGGAGATCCTGTGCCTGTTGCTGCTCAACCCCCAGGGACTCAGCCTGGAGGCGCTGCACGCCGAGCTGTACGACGACGACACCGTGCTCCCCAGCACGCTGAAGGTGGAGGTCTCCCACCTGCGCAACGCGCTGGAGGGCTGCGTGGCGTCGCGACCCTACCGGCTCACCCTGCCGTGTCACGCGGACTTCCTGGTGGTGCAGCAGGCGCTGTCACGTGGCGACGTCAACGCGGCGCTGGCGGCCTACACGGGGCCCCTGCTCCCGCGCTCCGAGGCGCCGGGCATCCGGCAATGGCGCTACTACGCGGAAGGCGCGCTGGCGCGGTCCCTGGAGCAATGTGTCGACGTGGATGCGCTGTGGGCCTACGCGCAGCGGACCAAGGATGGGAACGCGCTCCGTCGCCTGCTGGCGTTGCTCCCGGCGGGTGATGCACGTCGGGCGCTGGTGGCGGCGTTGCAGGATTCCCTCCGGTAGGACGGTGCGCTGCGCTTCGCCACGACGTCATGCCGCGCGGGCCCGAGGGGAATCCGCGCGCGCGCCCCGACGTTTCATCCCCTGTGCACGAGCCCATTGAGAACTACGCGCTGATTGGTGACTGCAAGAGCCTGGCCCTGGTGTCGAACACGGGCTCCATGGACTGGTTGTGTCTTCCGCGGTTTGACTCCGGGGCCTGCTTCGCCGCGCTGCTGGGCACCCATGAGCACGGGCGTTGGCTGATCCGTCCCGTGGGGCACGTGCGCGCCACGCGTCGGCGCTACCGCGGGGACACGTTGATCCTGGAGACGGTCTTTGAGACCCACGAGGGCGTGGCCACCGTGGTGGACTGCATGCCCCTGGGCACCGACGTCCCCGAGGTGGTGCGCCTGGTGGTGGGCACGCGCGGGGTCGTGCGCATGCGCACCGAGCTCATCATCCGCTTCGACTACGGCGCGTTCATCCCCTGGGTGCGCGCCAAGCCCGACGGGATCGTCGCCATTGCGGGGCCGGACCTCCTGCGCGTGCGCACGCCGGTGCGTCTCCACGGTGAGAACTTCCACACGCTCGCGGAGTTCACGGTGTCGGAGGGGCAGACCGTTCCGTTCTCGCTGACCTGGGCTCCGTCGACGTCACCGGAACCGCCGTGCACCGACCCGCAGGCCAACCTGGCGCGCACCGAGGCTGCGTGGCGGGAGTGGTCCCGTCGCTGCACCTACCAGGGCCACTACCGTGACCTCGTGATGCGCTCCCTCATCACACTCAAGGCCCTGACCTACGCTCCCACCGGAGGCATCATTGCGGCGGCCACCACGTCGCTGCCGGAAGAGCTCGGCGGCTCACGCAACTGGGACTACCGCTACTGCTGGCTGCGCGACGCCACCTTTGCGCTCTATGCGCTCCTGACCAACGGCTACCTGGACGAGGCGCGGGCGTGGCGCCAGTGGCTCCTGCGCGCGGTGGCCGGGTACCCACCGGACGTGCAGATCATGTACGGCGTGGCGGGAGAGCGTCGCCTCGTCGAGCAGGAGCTGGACTGGTTGCCCGGCTACGCGAACTCGCGGCCGGTGCGCGTGGGGAACGCGGCCCACCGCCAGCTGCAGTTGGACATCCACGGCGAGATCATGGACACGCTGCACGTGGGACGTTGCCTGGGCCTGGAGGCGCTGGAGGACGGCTGGCGCGTGCAGGTGGCGCTGATGCGCGCGCTGGAGAAGACGTGGCGCCAGCCCGACGAGGGCATCTGGGAGGTGCGAGCCCCCCGTCGTCACTTCACCCACTCGCGCATGATGGCGTGGGTGGCGGCGGACCGCGCGGTGAAGAGCGTGGAGCGCTACACGCTGCCTGGACCGGTCGACGAGTGGCGTGCGTTGCGCCAGGCCATCCACGACGACATCTGCCAACACGGATTCAATCCCACGCTCAACAGCTTCGTGCAGCATTATGGCTCCGAGGAGCTGGACGCGAGCCTGCTGATGCTGCCGCTGGTGGGCTTTCTCCCCGCCAAGGACCCGCGGGTGGTCGGTACCGTGCAGGCCATCCAGCGGGGCCTCACGCGCGGCGGGTTGGTGCAGCGCTACCGGACGCCGAGCCAGGTCGATGGCGTGGCGGGAGGGGAAGGTGCCTTCCTGGCGTGCTCCTTCTGGCTCGCCGACAACCTGGCACTGCAGGGCCGCACGGAGGAAGCGCGTGTGCTGTTCGAGCGGCTGGTGGCGCTGAGCAACGACGTGGGTCTGCTCTCCGAGCAATATGACGTCGACAACGCCCGCCTGGTGGGCAACTTCCCGCAGGCGTTCTCGCACGTGGGGCTCATCAACACCGCGCGCAACCTGGCGGGACCGGGCGGCGCGGCGGAGCGACGACAACGGGAATAGGCTAACCTCGAGGAATGCGCACCGGGCTCCTCAAGCTGCTCACCCTGGCAATCCCCGTCCTCGTCACGACGTCCTCCCGCGCCGCCCCGCTGGTGGCCTACGACGACGCGTTGCAGAACGGATTCGAGGATTGGAGCTGGGCCACGCACCAGTTGCAGCAGACCGCGGTGGTCCACCAGGGAAGCGCGGCCGCTTCGCTGGAGCCCGACAACTGGGAGGCGTTCTACCTGCACCGCACCGCGGGCATCGATGTGACGACGTACGACTCGTTGGAGCTCTGGGTGCACGGTGGCAGCGCGGGCGGGCAGCAGCTCTCCGTGGCGTTGCTGGTGGGTGGGGAGGTGGCAGGGAGCGGAGAGCTGGCGGATTACCTCGCGGGCGGTGCGGTTCCCGCCAATGGCTGGGCGCAGGTGGTGGTGCCGTTCGCGGCGCTGGGGGTGACGGGTGGCGTGTTGGATGGCGTGTGGCTGCAGGACGCCACGGGCGGTGACCAGTCCATTGTCTACGTCGACGACGTCCAGTTCCTGGAGCGCACCACGCCGCTGCCCGACCCCGAGACGGTGACTGTGGCCATCGACCCGGACGCGGACCGTCGGCCGATCAATCCCGACATCTACGGTGTCAACTTTGGCGACGTGACCCAGGCGGAGCAGCTGCACTGGCCGGTGCGCCGTTGGGGCGGCAACTCCACCACGCGCTACAGCTGGGAGCACGACATCTCCAACCGTGCCGCGGACTGGTTCTTCTACAACATCGAGAACGACCACCCGAATCCCGCCGAGCTGCCCAACAACTCCTCCTCGGACCGTTTCATCGACGAGAGTCACGCCGCGGGCAGCAAGGTCATCCTCACCATCCCGATGATCGGCTGGACACCCACGGACCGGACGCGTCGCTGGGGATTCAGCGTGCAGAAGTACGGCGCGCAGCAACAGACCGAGTGCACCGCCACGGGCAACGCAAGCTGGTGCAACGACGACGCGGGCAACGGCATCACCACCGCCGGCAATGCGCTCACCGGCAATGACCCGCAGGATACCTCCCGCGCCGTGGGCCCGGACCACGTGACGGCGTGGATGCAGCACGTGGCCTCCCGCGTGGGCACGGCGGCCAACGGCGGGGTGCGGCTCTATGCGCTGGACAACGAGCCCTTCCTCTGGAACAGCACGCACCGCGACGTGCACCCCACTCCCGTCACCTACGACGAGCTGTGGCAGCGCACGCTGCAATACGCCACCGCGATCAAGAACCAGGACCCCGACGCGCTCACGCTGGGCCCGGCGGATTGGGGTTGGTGCGCGTACTTCGGCTCCGCGGCGGACAACTGCGTCGACGGACCGGACCGGCAGGCGCACGGTGGCACGCCCTTCCTGGAGTGGTACCTGCAGCAGGTCTGCGCGCACGAGGCGAGCACCGGCGTGCGCCTGGTGGACTACCTGGACATCCACTACTACCCGCAGGCCAACGGCGTGTCCCTCAGTGACGACGAGTCCGCCGCAGTGGCGGCCACCCGCCTGCGCAGCATCAAGGGACTCTACGATGCGAGCTACGTCGACGAGTCCTGGATTGGCCAGGCGGTGCGGCTCATCCCGCGCATGAAGGAGTGGATTGACCTGAGCTGCCCGGGCACGCGGCTGGCCATCACCGAGTACAACTGGGGTGGTGACGACGGTGCGAGCTCCGCGCTGGCGCAGGCCGAGGTGCTGGCGGTGTTTGGCCGCGAAGGTGTGGACCTGGCCACGCGCTGGGTTTCGCCCGAGCCGGGGACGCGGGTGGAGGACGCCTTCCGTCTCTACCTGGACTACGACGGGGCGGGTGCGCATGTGACCGGGGAGAGCGTGCGCGCGGTCAGCTCCAACGTCGACGACGTGGGTGCCTACGCGGTGCGGGAAGATGCCGGCCAGCTCTACGTGCTGCTGTTCAACAAGAGCCTCCAGCCGCGCACGGCGCAGGTCTCGGTGGCGGGGGGAATCACCGGGGATGCGGCGCTGTACCGCTTTGATGCGAGCTCCCGTCTCTCGTCGGCGGGCAGCGTGGCCACGCAGGCGGGCGGACTGTCCCTGGTCCTTCCGGCGCGGTCCGCCACGTTGGCGGTGGTGAGCCCGGGTTCCAGCAGCGGGAGCTCCAGCTCGTCGGGCGGAGCGTCGTCGGGGAGCGCGTCCATCTCGTCGTCGTCGGGCGGAGCGTCCGCGAGCGGTGGAACATCCTCGTCGGGTGGGGCGTCCGCCTCGTCCGCGGCGGCTTCTTCCGGCGCCACCGCGAGCTCATCCGGTGGTGTGGCGTCGAGCAGCGCGTCCGGCGTGGCGTCGTCGTCCGCGGGCAGCACGTCCAGCAACGGCGGCGCGTCCACGTCCAGCACCGGAGGCGGCACCAGCTCGTCGGGTGGTGTGGTGGCCTCCTCCACGTCGGAAGCCGACGGAACCGCGGGCCCGGGGCCGGGTTGCGCGTGTGTGATTCCGGGGCGTGGTCCTACGTCCGTCGCGGCGCTCCTCGTCGTGATGGGGTTGATGGTGCGCCGTCGCGGGCGCCGCGGTTGAAACGCCGCGTGCCCCATGGCATGCAGCGCCCATGAAATGGCTCGTCCTGGTGGCAGTCATCGCGGCGGCGGCGTGGTTTTCCCGTCGTCATGAGAACAAGCAAGAGGAGCGGCGCCGCGAGCTGGACCGCTGACTTGCGGTGTGCGTGCCAGCTGTTAGTTCATGCCCCACGGGCGCCCGTGGCGTTCGGAAAGATGAACCGTACCAGCGAGTGAGCGGGCAACGGCGTCCACACCGGGCGCCGTTGCCTATTCCACCGGCTCACCCAGCGCGCGGGCAATCCGCTGCAGGTCCGCGGCCAGCAGCGCGCGCTCCAGTGCCGGGTACATGAGCAGCGTCTCCCGCTCGGTGTGATGATCCATGACGTGGAGCAGGCGGAAGAACACGTCCAACGCCAGGACCACGTCGCGAAGCAGCGAAGGGCTGGCCGGATCCAGGCTGGCCAGGCGCTCCTCGCATGCCGCGCTGTTGCGCAACAGGACGGTGTGGTCACCCTTCAGGTGCTCCGGTGCGCCACCCCGCTCGTGGTGCGGCAGCGACGCGTAGGGAGGCAGCACGTCCCGCTCCTCCGTCTCCATGTGCCGGGAAAGGGCGGTGGTGAATGCGCGCCAGCGCGCCCGGGCGCCCGGAACGTCCAGCGCGGTGAGCAGCTCCATGGTCTGGAGGAGCGCTTCGTGGAGCTCGTCGTGAACGCGCTGGTTGGCGTCAACAAGCGTCATGCGGCCAGCGTGGTCCGGGATGCTCGCGCGTGGCAACCGGTCAGGACCGACGCCGTCGTCGGGAGCCCAAGGCCACCAGCCCGGTGAGGAACATGAGCACCGACGGGGTGTCACCGCCGATGCCGCAGTTGCACCCCAACGGCTCGGGGTCCGTCATGCCTGGCGCGTCGTCGGAGGTGTTGTTCCCCAGGGAGCGACCGCCGCCACCGGACGACGAGGACGAGGAAGAGGTGCCGCCCCGCGACGTCGAGGAGACCGGCGCGCCGCTGGAGGAGGAAGCGCTCGAGGACGACGATGTGCTGGACAAGACGCTCGACGACGAGGTGGAAGACGAGCTGGTGGAGGACGAGGCCCCGCCCGACGAGGAGGAGGACGTCGAACTGGACGCGGAACTGGAGGACGACGAGGACGAGCTGCTGCTGGAGGAAGACGACGAAGACGAGCTGCTGGAGCTGGAGGACGAAGACGAGCTGCTGCTGGAGCTGGAGGAAGAGGATGACGACGACGACGAGGACGAGGACGACGAGGAGGATGACGACGACGAGGAGGAAGAGCTGGAGCTGGAGGAGCTGGAGCTCCCGCCCGTGTTGCGCACGGAGTTGGCCGCGCCGGGCGTGCCACCTTCTGGGACGGAGGCCTGCCAGCTCTGGCCCTCACCGTTGTCCAGGTCGGGTGCAATGAGCTCCAGGGTGGGCCCGCGCCCGTCGGGCTCCATGGGCCACGGTGTGAGGGTCCCGTAGGTCACGCGGTCAATGAGCTCACCCACCGCGCTCAACAGCTCCAGGGTCTCTCCGCCGTTGGAGAGCTGGCCGTCGTAGCGGTCAAACGGAGCGAAGCCGTAGTGGCTCTCAAAGGCCACGGGGTCGCTGGCCAACACCAGGTACTCGCCGCCGCGCAACGGCGTCTCCGGCGGGAAGGTGTACGAGATCCCCTGGCTGAAGAAGGCGCCGTCCATGCGCATGGTGCGCGTGCCGCGGTTGTGTAGCTCCACGAACTCCAGCGTCTTCGGGTCCACGCCCGTCGGGGCGACCGGAGAATAGTGCACCTCGTTGATGACCACGCGGCTGTAGTCCTGCGGCGTGTAGAACGTGGCGCGGGACAGCGTGCTCCACTCCGTGCCGTTGAGCACGCGCGCGCTCACCACGGTGAAGTCGCTGATCACCACGTCCGCGCGGTCATTGCCGTCCTGCGCCGTGGAGGAGAGGCCACCGTCGGAAGCGCGCGGGTCGGAGCCGTCGGTGGTGAAGTAGATGTCACCCAGGCGGTCCCGGTTGGGGTTGGTGATGCGCAGCTCGAACTCGTGGGGCACTGCGCCGCCAATCTGCGAGAAATCCGGCGCCAGCAGTCCGGGCACGTACCAGCCGTGCTCCTCGTACTGGTCCCACAGCTCCGCGGTGCGGCCGGGGCAGTACTCCTGCAGCTTCTCCGTCACCTGCGGCTCCCAGAAGTCGTCGCGGGTGTAGAGGTAGGCCGGCAGCGCCTGGTCCGCGCGTGACCACATGTAATAGACGTCGCGGGAGTAGTCGCCCCAGCGCGCCGACTCACCGATCACCGCGCGATCGACGATGTTGGTGAGCGTCTCATAACGCGCCTTGCAGGCGGCGGGCGTGAGCGGGCCGGTGCCGGTGGTGTGCAGGGCCACGCGGTCGCTGACCAGCGCGCGGAACCGCGGGTGGCCAGTGAGCCGGTGGAAGAGGCGCGCGGGGCTCCCGTCCTCGTCGTTCTCGGTGATGTCCGCATCCACGCTGCGCAGGCCGGTGTCATTGTCCCAGGTGATGAACCGGAAGCGGGTGTCCGGGCCGCTGCGGTGGCGGTACGCGTACCAGTTGTGCTCCGGCCAGTCCGTGTTGGCCACGTAGTGGGTGAGGAGGATGTAGTCCGCGAGGCCCGCCATATCCACGCGCTGCTCCGCCTGGGCATAGATCTCGTCGGTGATGGGGCCGCCGTAGTCCACCAGTGCGTGCAGCTGGTTCCAGGCATCAATGGTTCCCACCATCGCCGTGGGCGCGTAGTTGGGCTCCGCTTCCTCGTCGGGGAAGATCATGTCGAAGTCCGTCTCCTCGCCATCCAGGTAGGTGGGAAGGAAGTTCTCATCCAGGCGCTCGACGAGGTTGTACAGGCCCCAGTAGAGGCCGTTGAGATAGAGGTGCACGTAGTAGCCGCCATGCGGCGCCAGGTGTCCCATCTCACGGTAGGCAATACGGGCGAACTCATCATTGACGTAGTCCGCATCCGTACGCTGGTCCGACGAGAAGTACGGCCAGGTCCGGTTGCCGCCATTGCGCACCACCAGGCAATCGAACTTGCGCACCGCGTCCTGGTTGGACAGCTGCGGTGGAGAGCTGGCGAAGACCGGGTACTCCAGGTTGGGCGTACCGTAGTTCCCGCGGAAGTACAGACGAAAGCTCTTCTTGGGCGTGCGGTACGGTCGACGGGAACCCTGCCCGTGGATGCGTGCTCCGGCGTTGACGGCAAAGCCCGGCGTCCCGTCGGCAAAGATGAGCTCCGCGCTGACCTGGCGCTCCCACTCCGCGCCCTTCTCGGTGGCGTTGTAATAGATGCCACGCCGCTCATCGAAGAGGTTGTCGACGTCGGTGACGACGCTCAACGTGGGAATGGCGGTCATGGCCTCCGGCATCTCCGCGCGGTAGGGCCCCACCACCTCCGGGTCCATCTCGTAGTCCGCGGGGTAGGGACCGTCGCCGTCGTCGTCGGAGAAGAGCGGCGGATAGCCGGGGGGATTGTTGGGTTGGCGGAGCACGTCATCCAGGAAGATGTACGTGTGCGTCACCACCGCGGAAGGGGTGTCATTGAGCACCGCCACCGCGCGCAGCGGCGTGGTGGTGTCAATGGTGATGGGTCCGTCGTATTCCCGGCCGTCGTCGGCGCTGGGGGCGGAGCCGTCGGTGGTGTATCGGATGGTGACGGAGGGCGTAGGGCTGCTCAGCGTGACCTGGAAGGGCTCCTGGTAGAAGCCGCGCTCGACACTGAAGACGGGCGGCGCCGGCGTGCTCTGCGCCTGGATGTTGCGCAAGGGGAAGACCGCGATCATCGAGATGAAGAGCACTGCGGCCGTGATCACGAACGCCGCGCTCGCCGCTTTCTTCATGGCGAGCCCTCCTGGGGGGAAATGAATGGGAAGGCAACACCCAAGCTTAGCGGCAGGTGCCAACTGCTGCCGGCGCGGGAATGGATCGCCGGAGCACCCGGTATCGCGTAGCCTGCCGCGCACGAGGAGGAACCATGGAGCTGAGGAACCTGGGAAGAAGCGGATTGCGGGTCTCGGTGATGAGCCTGGGGGCCATGACCTTCGGGGAGTCCGCGTCATTCATGAAGGGCGTCACCTCTCCCGACGACGAGGCGCGACGCGTCTTGGACCGCTCCCTGGAGCGCGGCGTGAACCTGGTGGACACCGCGAACGTCTACAGCGAGGGACGGAGCGAGGAGCTGCTGGGAGAATGGCTCAAGGGCAAACGCCACGACGTGCTGATTGCCACCAAGTGCCGCTTTCCCATCGGCTTTGGGACGCGCCCCGTGGGACCCCATGACCAGGGACTTTCCCGGAAGCACATCCTGCAAGCGTGCGAGGACTCGCTGCGTCGTCTCAAGACGGACTACGTGGACCTCTACCAGGTGCACATGCAGGACGTGACCGTGCCCATCGAGGAGACGCTGCGCGCGCTGGATGACCTCGTGCGTCAGGGCAAGGTCCGCTACCTGGGCTGCTCCAACTACACGGGATACCGGCTGGTGGAGTCGTTGTGGGCGGCGGAGAAGCGCAACACACACGCCTATGCCTCCGTGCAGCTGCAGTGGTCCCTGGTGGTCCGCGACGCCGAGCGCGAGGTCATTCCCGCGTGTCGCGCCTTTGGGCTGGGCACCATGGTGTGGTCGCCGCTGGCGCGCGGGTTCCTCAGCGGGAAGTACCAGCGCGGTCAGAAGCCGCCGCCGGGAACGCGCCTGGAGTCGTGGCAGGACAGCTTCAAGAGCCTGGACACGGAGCGCAACTGGAACCTGCTGGAGGTGGTGGGGCGCGTGGCCAGGAAACACAACAGCTCCTCCGCGGCGGTGTCGCTGGCGTGGCTGCTGGCGCAACAGGGGATGAGCACCATCATCGTCGGGGCGCGCGACCTGAAGCAGCTGGATGACAACCTCCAGGCGCTGGACCTCAAGCTGGACGCCGAGGACCTCACCGCGCTCACCGACGCTTCCAAGCCGGACTGGGGCTATCCGTACAACTTCATTGCCGTGCGCCAGCCCTGGTGAGCGCGCGCACTCACACCAGGCCGCGGAGCTCCGCCACCTCGCGCGCCCAGCGACGCAGGTTCGCCGTGACGCCCGCCTGCGCCAGCACCCCGCGCAAGCCTGTCACGACCCGCATGTAGAACAGCATCTCGCGCGGGGGCGCAAAGAGCTTGATGCGCGGGTTGGCCATCACGAACGCCATGACGTCGTCGCGGACCTTCCAGGCGCGGAAGTCGAACTCCCCGTTGTGCACCAGCGGCGCCAGGATCAGGTTGAACCACTCATAGACCAGATCCGGGTCCACGCCGTTGTCGATGAACTTCAGCGTGCGCCACGCCGCCTGCAGCTCGTCCAGGTCATGCCGCCACAGCGCCAGCAGCAGGCGGACCATGTCGTCGACGAACGCGGGCTCGTATTCGCGCACGCAGCCAAAGTCCAACACCACCAGGTTCCCCGCCGTGTCTACGAGGAAGTTGCCGGGATGCGGGTCCGCGTGCAGAAGGTGGTGGCGGTAGAGCATGTCCACGTGCACGCGCAGCAGGCGCAGGCCCATGTCCCGCGCGGCCTCCGCTGACGCGGTGCCCAGCCAATCCTGCAGCCGCACGCCCTCCACGAACTCCATGGTCAGCACGTTGGTGCGCGTCAGGGACACCACCGGCTCCGGGGCGCGCACGCCGTGCATCCGACGCAGCAGCTCGCCGTAACGCACCATGTGCTGGGCTTCCTGGACGTAGTCGCTCTCACGGTCCAGCACCACGGTGAGCTCTTCCAGGTACGCATCCACGCGCTCCCTGGGCAGCATGGCGCGCGCCACGTTCATCACCGCGTCCAGGTTCCGCATGTCATGACGGATGGTTTCCGCGATGCCGGGATATTGCACCTTCACTGCCACCGCTTGGCCCTCGCGCGTGGTGGCGCGGTGCACCTGGCCAATGCTGGCGGCGCCGAGGGGGACGTCATGGAACTCGGTGAAGTGGTCCTCCAGCTTTCCGCCCAGCGCCTCCGCCACCACGCGGCGCACCATCTCCGACGACATGGCGGGTGCGCTGGACTGCAGCGTGCTGAGGATCTGCAGCATCTCCGGCGGGAGCTCGGGGTCGGTGGTGAGCATCTGCCCCACCTTCATGGCCGCGCCCTTGAGCTCACCCAGCGTCTTGACCATCTGGCGCGCGGTCTTCTCCAGGGCGGCCTTCTCACGTTCCTCCGCGGTCTGAGCGTTCTGGAACGTGGACATGACCTTCTGCGTGAGGTGGCGCGCGGCGGTGCCCGCGGTGAGCGTGCCCAGCTTGGCAAAGCGGCTGAACCTCCCGCCGCCGGGCGTGGTGTTCTCCGTCGGGGCGGGGGCTTCGGGGGCGGGGTCTTCCTTGCGGGGGGCCATGGGTGCCGGGAACCTTAACAAAGACCCGGACACGCGCCAGCGCTCCCGCTGACGTCGACGTCATCCCGCGCGGTTCACCATCCACGCCGAGAAGCGGTCCAGGAAGGTGATGAAGCCGGGGAGGTGCTCGGGCGGGAAGGCGTATTTCTGCTCGGCGTCCTGCAGCGTCTCGCGGAACGACTCGAACCAGATGCGGCGCGCGTTCTCGTCGATGGGGAAGGGCAGGTGGCGGGCGCGCATGCGCGGCTCACCGTGACGCTGGTGGTACAGCGGCGGTCCTCCCGTCAGTCCGACGAGGAACGCCGCGAGCTTCTCACTGGCCTTGGCCATGTCCTCGGGGAACATGGCGCGGATGGGGGACTGCTCCAGGCGCGCGTAGAAGTCGCGACACATGCGGAAGATGTTCTCCTCTCCCATGCGCGCGAAGATTTCCCGACTGGGGGCCGCGCCCTGCGGTGGGCCGGCGGGTGGGGTGAAGATCACGTTCATCAGGGCGCGAGTGATAGCGGGTGGGGGGACGGGCGTCACGGCTTGAGTGTCGCCGTGGACGGGAGCAACATCCGCGCGCATGGAACGACCCGCTTCACCGGTCACGTCCGCGGCCCCGTTTGACGTCGTGGTGAAACCCCCGCCGAAGGCGCGTTCCATTGTGGTGCCGTGGGTGGTGGCGCACCTGCTGGTCAGCGCGTTGCAGCACTCGCTCACGGAGGTCCCGTGGCGGATGGTGTGGTCCCTGCTGTTGGTACCTGCGGAGTGGTTCATCCTGCGCACCTGGATTGCGCGCGCGGGATGGTGGATTCCTGCCAACGTGCTCGGCGGCATCGTGACGGCGACGGTGTGGGGATTGTTGGTGGCGGCGGATGGCGCGGAGGGAACGTCGGGCGGAGCGGGCTTCATGCTGACCTGGTCGCTGGTGGTAACGCTTGCGGGTACGGGCGAATGGCTGGTGTTGCGTCAATCCACGACCCGCGCAGCGTGGTGGCTCGTCGGGCTTGCGGTGTCGAACTTTGCCCTGGTGCCGATCCGGGCACTGTTGGGGGAGGGCCTGTGGACCTCCGGGAGCACGCTGGTCGCGTTAGGTAGCGGCGCCATCACCACGGTGCGTGCGCTCGTCGGAGGAATGCTGTTGCAGTGGATGTTCCTTCCGAGGCACCGGCCCGCGGGATGGAAGGGACCGAGCGTTTCACCGACGTGAAGGCTGCCTCGGCTGCGGCAAGGAACCGGGAGACTCGGGGCTGCGTCAGAATATGATCTGCCCACGTCGGCGAGGCGGGCGACCACCTAAGGGGCTGCGTCAAGATAAGTTGCCCATCTGGTCCTGACCGCCTCCAGCGGACCACGACCTGGAGTGCGGCGGGCCCTCGCCGCCCTGGCCAGCGCCCAGCGCGTTCACAACGGGCCGAACAGCCCTGGGGCTCAATGACGTCGGGCGCGGCTCTGCCTCGCGGCGCTTGGACCCTTGACGGTTGTCCAAACCGCTCGACGCT
>JBFMGU010000193.1:0-20450 GCA_040752415.1 Myxococcota bacterium | reverse complement strand
GCTTTCACCGCCAGCGCGGTTCGGCAGCCCCTACATGGTTCACGTCGTCATTGTTTGTGTTCACCGCGGGTCAACTTGAGCGGGAACCGTTGTGGTTAGAGCAGGTGCTTGCGCGCGGCGGCGGCAACAGCGCTGCGGACCGAACTGCTCTTCGCAATGGCGCGGAGCTCGTCGGGGCGGAGCTTGCCGCACAGCTCGGTGGCCATGGGGACGGGAGTCTGCGGGTTGCGCACCAACGCCACCACGACGGAGCTGTGACGCATCCACTCCTTGTTCTGCGCAATGTATTTCAGCGCCTCCACGCTCAACGTGGGCATCTTGGCCGCCTGCTCCACCTCTTCCATCATGATGCCGGGATTGCGCAGCACCTGGATGTGCAGGTTCTTGTTGGGGTCCTTCAGCAGGTGGAAGCGCATGGTGCGGTCACCCTTCAGCGCGGCCAGCACCTTCTCCTCGGGACGCATCTCCTTGATCCGGCCCCAGGCGCTCTGGTCGTCGGTGACCTTCTCGGTGACGCGCAGGCGCTGACGCAGGGGACGCTCGGCGATGGTGGGCTTGGCGTCGTCGGCCTCTTCGTCTTCCGCCTCCGTGACGACGGGCGCGGGCTCCACGTAGCGCGTGAGCGCGGGCGGGGTGGTGGGCGCGTCCTGTGGCCCTGCGGCGAGCGCTTCGTTCAACGCAGTAAGCGCGGCGCCCTGGGTTCCATCCAGCACGACGGTGACGTTCTCCCCGTCGGAGTGGACGGCCTCACCCTTGAAGCTGAACGAGGCGCCTCCGGGCAGCAGCACGTCCACCTGCACCGGCGCGCGCAGCGCCAGGGTCTCCTTCAACGACGCGAACAAGCCACCGTGCTTGAGATGCGTGTTCACCGCTTCTCGCGCGTCGGCGAAGCTTGCGAAGCTCCAAGTGAAGCGGTCCACGACGACCTCCGTGCTCCACCACCATCCCGCCAAACCCGGGGCCCTTTCAATGTGGGCACGCTTCCCACGTCGTCACAGGGTGCGGATACGCCATCCGTCGGACTCCCGGGTGAAGGTCACCTTCCCGGAGTCCACCGCTTTTCCATCCGCATCCACGACGTCAAACGCCACTTCCGCCGCGTCCTCCTCCTGCACCGCCCGACGCAGCCTCAAGCTCAAGCCCTTGTCCTTCAGGCGCCGTGCGTTGCGCAGGAACAGCTCGTCCTGCGGCGCCGCGTCCTCGACGGACATGGCGTGATAGGCCGCCACATCCTGCGCCTCCAGCGCGGCGGCGAAGCGTTGGAACGCCTGGGCCAGCGGGTCCATTGCGGGTGCCATCCGTCAGCCCAGCCCCGCCGCGGAGAGGTGGGCCATCAGCGCCTGCTCGTCGGAACTGGTCCAGCCGCGGTCCAGGTCGTCGTGGAAGCGCCGGCGCACCGCGGGCGAGAGATGGGCCACGGACACCAGGCGCTCCAGCGTGGCGCGCGCATGGGTGAGATCCTTGTCCAGGGCGGCCTTCTCCTCGGGGGTGAGGAACACATCGTCACGAAGGTCCAGGCGCGCTTCCGAAAGGTCAGCGAGGGCCTTGCGTACCTGGGTGAAGCGCTCCGTGAAGCTGTCCGCGGTGTCCTCGGGAGAGACCGCGTTCTCGTACTTGAAGGACAACGTGCGCGCCTTCTCGCCGGGCCGCGTGTACGCCGTGCTGGACGAGTCGATGTTGATCTCCCCGCCGAGCAGCCGGTGCAGCGCGCCAAAACCGGCCAGACCCTGGTCCGCCACGTAGTCCTTCACGCTCGTCGCGCGCGCCTCGGGGTCGCGGGTCTGGCGCAGCAGGGCGAGCAGCTCATGCAGCGGCTTCTCCTTGGCGCCGGCGTCACGCGCCGCGTTGCTGGCGGTGTTGAGGTTCACGCGCGCGAGCGTCTCCAGGTGGCTCACGTCGAGGACGCGGTCCAGTGAGACCTCCCGGCCCTGGTTGCGACCCTTGCGTTCGAAGTGCGCCACATGGGTCCCGAAGGCGTCGTTGATGCGGTCCACCACCTCGTCGTTGAGCTCGTGGCCGCGGACGCGGTCGTCAGAGAAGCGCGCGGTGAGCTTGAGACCGGCGAACTCACGCGTGGGCCGTCCCTCGTCGTCGTAGACGGTGACGGTGCGGCTGCTGGCGGTGATGCCGTGGGTCTCCGTTCCGCTCAGCAGCACCTCGCGCTTGCGCTCGACGCCACGCGTTTCCGTGGCCACCGAAGCGCCGCCGTCGGTGATGACGCTGTGCCCCTCGGTGCGCGTGTTCTTGAAGCCCAGTCCCGCAATGGAGGAGCCGAACTGGATGAGGCCCCAGTTGAGCCCCGCCCCCGTCGCCGACGCGCGAACCTCCGCACGCTCCAGCATGGTGCGGGTGACGCCGGTGGGCAGCTTCTCGTTGCGCACCAGCGCGGCAAGATCCCCGTCGTCACGCGGCGCGGCGTTGGCCTTCATGCCGTTGGGAAGCTCACCCTTGAGCGCGCGCTGGTAAGCCGCCGCAGCGGCGGGATTGGAGAGATCGAACACGAAGGACTGACGCAGCCCCTCACCGCGTGTGCGCGAATGGCCGATGTCCAGCAGGTAGGGCGTGTCGGCGAAGACCTGGACGCCCCGCAGGTTCACCGGGACCAGCGCCAGCTCGACCTTGTTGTCGTCGAGCTTCTGCACGCTGAGCTCGAAGTCGCCGCGCATCTCCACGTCGACACCGGCGGTGAGCGCGCCCACTCCCACGGCGGCGCCGGCCACCACGCTGCCACTGGTGCGGACGGTGAGCACGTCGCCGGGCTTGAGGGATTGCGGGGAGGAGAGGTCCGGGATGCTGACGGGATCCTTCACCAGGCCCAGCGCGCGCGCCTTGTTGCGCAGGAAGCCCACCACACCGCCACCCTCGAGGAGGACCTCCCGGGCCTGGGGCGTGGCCAGGTGCGTGCGGTAGGAGACGGAGGTGGACTTGTCGACGGCGAGGCGACCACCGATGCCGATAACGGCGTTGGCCACCCCCAGCGCGCCCGCGAGCCCGCCGCCCAGCGACTTGCGAACCTCGACGTGGCGCGTGCCCTTCAGCCGCGGGTCCGGGCCCTCGTACGGCCCGAGGTCGACGGCGGCGCGGTCGGCGCTGGCGGATCCCAGCACGCTGGCACGACCGGTATGACCGCCCAACGTCGTCGCTGCGCCGCTCATGCCCACGTAGACGGAGTCGCGGGTGAGGCCCAGGGAGCCACCCGCACGACGCGCACCTTCCGGCGTACCCCACGTCTTCGCCAGCGAGATGTCGACGTAGCTCTTGTCGACGTAGAACGACGTGCTGGTGGCGTGCCCGTTGGTGGTGCGGGAGACCGTGGCGGTTCCACCCGCGCGGGAGACGTCGACGGAAACGCTGTCGACGGAAGGCTCTCCGTTGCGGTGGGTCACCGGACCGTTGAGGGTGGTGGAGCCGCCGTGGGAGTGCACGCTGGCGCTCACTCCGGGGTTGTCCACGACTTCCGGCGTTCCCACCGCCGACGGCGCGCTGATGAGCATGGCCGTGCCCGCCAGGGAATCATGCACGCCCTTGGCGCCGCTGGTGGCCTCGTCGAGCGTGGCGCCGCCCGCGTTCTCCAGGCGCGCGGTGCGGACCCGCAGGTTCAGCGCGGAGACGGTTCCCGACGCGGCGGGGGCCGCCTTTCCGTCGACAAATTCCCCCGAGATCCGACGGGCGTGATCCGCGGCGGCGCCGCTGGAGGGGCCGTGTCCGTCGGCCAGGGGCGCGTTCCCCGACGGGGACTCGGGAGTCGTCGCCGAGGGCCGCGCGGGAGCAGGCGAGGGCGTGCGCGCCGGGGCAGGTTGCGCGGGGCTGGTGCCGGAGCGGGTCAGCTTGGTGGTGGCCATTCAACGGCGGACCATAGCCCGGTTTGCGAGGACACTGCCATCCTCAGCGCGGGCCGGATCCGCGGTGCACCTTCTCGGTTTGTCGTCGCATGTTGCCAAGCAGCGTGGGGAGGTCACGGCCGGTCAGGTACTCCTCCACCACCCGCGGCACCCACACCCCGCTGTCCAGCTCCATGCGGTAGACCATCAGCGTCCGGTTGCCGTCCCAGGGCAGGAACTGCCAGCTGCCGTCGATGTCGCGCACGTCGTGGGGTTGGGTGGGATCCAGCTTCCAGCGCAGGTGGCGACCCGACGCGTCGAGGTCCAGCCACAACGTGTAGCGGTAGGTGTGGAACAGGACCTTGATCTCCTGCGTCACCCGGATGCGCTCGGCGGTGCGCTCCATCACCCGGTAGTCCGCCAGGCGCGGCGTGAGAC
Source organism: Myxococcota bacterium (assembly GCA_040752415.1). GTDB lineage: Bacteria > Myxococcota > JACRCW01 > JACRCW01 > JACRCW01 > JBFMGU01. The sequence continues at coordinate 16,191 of JBFMGU010000193.1, read as the reverse complement.
GGACGAAGGTGTCGTAGTCCTGGACCACGGCCCACGCGGTGGCGGGCGGCGCGTTGATGATCCCCAGTGCCTGGGTCCAGCCCCGTCGACCACCCTTGCCGTTCCCCACCTCGGAGGTGACCAGGACCTCGCCGTGCTCCAGCCGCTGCTGCTGCGCCACGGAGAGCGTGGGCACGCCGTTGGCGACGGGCGTCGTCTGGAGCACGAGCGTGCACAGCAGCGCGAGTCCGGGCAGGCGGGTCACGTCGGGGTTCCTAGCAGCCGCGGAGCTGACGCGCATTTTCACGCCAACCCGGATGCGCCCCAGGGCGGCCCGCGTCACAAACTTGAGACGGCTGCGCCAACATGCGAGCAATGTTATCTGCGCGCAGGCTGCGTGCTCCAAGGTTGTGCTCCGTGCTGATCCTCCTGGTGGATGACGACCCAGACATCCTGCGCCTGTGCGAGATTGCACTGCGGAGGGACGGGCATGACGTCGTCACCGCGCAGCGGGGCGCCACCGCCATCAACCAGAGCCTGGCGCGGGAGTTCGACCTCCTCATCACGGACGTCATGCTCCCGGACATCAACGGGCTGGAGCTGGTGCGCGCGGTGAAAGCGCAGGCGCCGCAGATCCCGGTGATTGTCATCAGCGCGCTGCAGGAGTCGGAGGTGGGAGCGCGTGCGCTGGACGCGGGGGCTGCGCGTTTCATCGAGAAGCCGCTGAGACTGGACGAGCTCCGTCGGGAAGTGGCCATGGCGGCGGCCTCCCGCGCGGGCCTCAAGGTGCTGTACGTGGACCCGGATCCGCTGCACCGCAACCGCGTCAAGCGCACCCTGCAGCTCAGCGGCTGTGAGGTGAACCTGGTGGACTCCCTGCAGAAGGCGCGCGGCGTCGTCGAGGGAGGCTTCCTTCCCACGCTGGTGCTGATGGATTCCTCCGTCCCCGGCGGCGAGGAGCTGCTGGCCTGGGCGCGGAGCCGCAACGTGCCGCTGTTCGCTTTCTCCGACCACACCGACGCCGAGAAGGAAGACCGCATGATGCGCGCGGGCGCGGCGCTGTTCCTCACCAAGCCCCTGGACGCCGACGCGCTGCTGACCCAGGCGCGCTTCCTGGGCGGGCTGGCGTGGTGAGCCTCCGTGGTCGTGGTGGTGATGGGCGTTTCCGGCGCCGGCAAGACCACGGTGGGAACCCTGCTGGCTTCTGGGCTGCGCTGGCGTTTCGTGGACGCGGATGACTTCCACCCCGACGTCAACATCCGCAAACTGGTCGCGGGGACCCCGCTCACCGACGAGGATCGCGCTCCCTGGCTCGCCGCGTTGCGTTGCGAGGTGGAACGCTGGCTGGCGCGCGGGGAGAGCGTGGTGCTGGCGTGCTCCGCGCTCAAGCAGGCATACCGGGACGTGCTGGCGCGCCCTGGTGACGACGTGCGCTGGGTTTACCTGAAGGTTCCCGCGGAGGTGGTGGCGCCGCGCTTGGCGTCACGCAGGGGGCACTTCGCTTCGGCCGACATCCTGGAGAGCCAGTTCCACGCGCTGGAGGAGCCGGCCGACGCCGTCGTCGTTGACGGGACGCTTCCTCCGAGGGAGGTGGCAGCCCGCGCGCGTCAGGCGTTGGGGCTCACGTCGGAGCGTGGACCCTGAGCCTGTTGACCACGTCCACCACGCCGTCGACCGCCAGCGCCACATCCTCCGCGACCCGTCGGGACTCGCGGTCGGGCACGTGGCCTTCCAACGTGAGCACGCCGTCACGGAGGGAGACGGTGATGCCACGTGCGTCCAGCAGGGGATGCCGCGCCAGCGTGTGGATGACGTTGTCACGGAGGCGGTGTGGGCGGCGTGGCGCCATCCCGGTGCGACGTGGGGACGCAGGTGGCGTGGCGCGCCCGAGGACCTCCCGCTGGAACTCTCGCGAGGTGACGACGGGATGGCGCACCCCGGGTTGCTGACGCCCCTGCACGGCCCCGCCCTCCCGACGACAATTGCCGCTTCTCCGGGGAGGTACCAGACGGGTGACGTCGTGCAAGGCGGCGGATGGCGGCGGAGCCAGGACGGGCGCGAGCGGGGGCGGTGGCGTGGGATGAAGCTTGTGGTTGGCGCGGGTGGGGGACCTGCGGCAGGCTAGCGCCGTGCTCCGGAAACACCCGTGGCTCCTGACGATGTCCTGTGTGGCGCTGACGCTGCTCGTCGGGAGCGTGGCGCGTGCGCAGGAGACCATCTCCTTCACGCCGGAAACGCTGAGCCCCCAGCAGGGGCAGCCGTTGGAGGTGCGCGGCACGTTCCAGCCGGGGGGACAGGTGGCGCGGGCCCGCGTGCGCTTCCGCGTGCAGGGGCAGAAGGAATACTCGCCCGTGGACATGGTCAAGGACGACGACGCCAACGGCGCTGACGTCTGGATCGCGCGCATCGAGGGCGAGAACGTGCAGCCGCCCGCGCTTGAGATCTTCGTGGTGGTGCAGACCACGGCGGGGAAGGCGCTGGTGGTGCACGGGAGCGCAAAGGCCCCGGTGGTGTTGCCGGTGGCGGGAAGCGGTGCCGCGCCCGTGACCACGGCGCCCGCCGAGGAGAATCCGCTGGAGACCGCGGAAGAGCGTGAGCTGCGCACCGGCGAGCGCGCGGGCGGCGGTACCCTGGGCGGCGGAGCACTGAGGCGCACGCGTCCACAGCCCACCGACCTGCGCGTCGACGAGGCGGCCGACCTGGCGGCGGGAAAACTGCAGGAGGAGTTCCGGGTGTTCGCGGCGGAAGACGCCACGGCCATTGCGTCCACCTACGCGCAACGCACGCGGACCGCGCCCGGCATCATCACCGTCATCAACCGCTCACGCATCGAGCAGATGGGCGCGCGCACGCTGCTGGACGTGTTGAAGATCGTCCCCGGGTTCGAGACCAGCAAGACCATCCTGGGTTTTGACGAGGTGTCCATCCGCGGCATCCGCAGCGACCCGGAGATCCTGTTGCTCGTCGACGGGCACCGCGTGGCCAACATCTACGACGGGCGGAATCCCTGGGACATCCCGGCGGACATCATCGAACGTGTGGAGATCATCCGCGGTCCCGGTAGTGCGCTCTATGGCACCGGCGCTTTCCTGGGCGTGGTCAACGTCGTCACGCGCGAGCATGAGCACGTGCGCGTGCGCACCGGCGTGAGCCTGCTGAAGCCCAGCCAATACACGCTCGCGGGCAAGGCGCAGATGACGCCCACCGTGGTTTCACCTGACCCGCATGACCCCGCCAACGACGCCGGTGCCGCGGGCCTGTTTGCACCGGAGGGGTCGGCGGCGGGGGGAATCAACGCGTTCGGCGCGAAAGGCTATGCCAGCGGCTACGCGAAGGTGACGCGCGGTCAGCGCACCGCGGTGACGAAGGATGGATTCTCCGAGACCGGCCTGGAGCGGCCAGCGAACACCATGCTCACCGACGCGCGCGAGGCGAGCACCGCGCTGACGGCGAAGGTCGACGTGGCGCCGCCGTTCCTGAAGGGCGGGCACGGGTTTGGTCGGACATTCTTCAGCTACGAGGACCGCGGGCCGTACTTCGGCGTGTTCGACACGTTGGGGCCGCGCTCCCAGCTTCGCTGGATCATCGGCACGGCGGACGTGGGCTATGCGCAGCCGTTCGGCGACGGGGGAGAAGCGCTGCTGCGCATCTACGGGGACGGGCACTTCGTGGACCGGCGGCTGCAGTTCACGCCGGACAACTATTCCACCGAGGACCGCAATGGCGACGGAAGACGCGAGGTGTTCCGCTACGGCGTGCAGGGCCGCTCGCTCTACGTGAGCAACTCCGCGGGCGCGGAAGGGCGCGTGTTGCTGCCGCTGTTCTTCCGGCACCGGCTCAACCTGGGCATCCTGGGTGAGGGCAACGTCATCCCGTATTACGAATGGACCCTCAACCGCGACGAGAAAGGCGTGGCCCTGCGCGACCTGCGAAAGCCGTCCCTGAGCGCGCTGCCGCAGAACCAGAACCGTGCGTTCCGCCTGGGCGGCGCCGTCTACGCGCAGGATGAATGGCGCATGCTGGACCGGCTGTACAGCACGGTGGGCCTGCGCGTGAACTTCTTCCACGACGTCAAATGGGACCCGCGCACGCACATCACGCCGCGCGCCGCGCTGGTGTTCGAGCCGGTGGATGACCTGGCGTTCAAGCTGCTCTACGGAGCCGCCTTCCGCGCGCCCACGTTCGAGGAGAAGTACGACCAGACCTCGCTGAGCTACCGCGAGCTCTCGCCGGGTGTGTACATCGGGAATGACAAGCTGGAGCCGGAGTACATCCAGACCGCCGAGACCGGGATTGACTATGCGTTTTCGCTGTTGGGGTTCCGGTACCAGGTCGCGGGGAACGTGTTCTACTCTTTCATCGGGAACAGCATCGACCGCATTGATGAGACGGGAGATGCCGCGCCCATTGACAACTCCGGTTATCGGCAGATTGGCGGCGCGGAGAGTGAGCTTCGCGTGGAGTTTGCGCCGGGGGCGTATCTCTATGCGAACGTGAGCTGGCACCGCGGGTGGTTCTCCCGGCCCAAGAAGGGGACCGTGGTGCGCCCGGATTGGACGCAGCCCACCACGTATGTCGACGCCATCACGGGTTTCCCGGGGGATTACGCGCAGACGGAGGTGAGCTACCTGACGGTGGTGCCGCAGTTCCGGGCGAACTTCGGCGGGAACATCGAGCTGTTCGAGCTGCTGAGCCTGCACGCGGATGTGCTGCTGGGAAGTGAGCGCAGGAACAACGTGCGCTCGACGCTGGAGCGGCTGCGCGCGTTCAAGATTCCGGCGTATTCGCTGGTGAACCTGACGTTGCGCACGCGGCCCATCCTGGGCTGGGTGGGGTTCGAGGCGAGCTTGTACAACGCGCTGGATTACGACTACCGCGACGACGTGCCGCGACCGGACCGCGTGGAGGAGCTGCTGCCGCGGGAAGGGTCAACGGCGATGTTCGGGGTGTATGTGCAGCATTGAGCTGAACTGAGTCGAGTTGGGGCTCTTCCGGTTGGACACGTCCTTCTGCGTCATCACCAATGCGAACCAACTCGTGAACGCTAACCCGACTTCAACGTCGGGCCCAGTTTGAGACGCAGAACCTGTTTGCACACTTCACGAGCTTGAGGCTCTGGTTGGTCACGTCTCGGTAGGCGACCACCGGAGTCCCATCCAGTCCGAGGGATGCGGCGGTAAACGACCCCACGTCACCCGTGCTATCGATCCTCGTGATGACCGAGTTCGCGCAGTCCGGGGTTGTGCACTTGGCCGTCTTCAGATCATCGTTGCCATAGTCCTGATATGCGATAAGGGGCAGTCCGTCGTCGAACATTGTGATGCTTGATGAGGTTCCTACTTGTCCGGTGTCGACCGTGTATTTGGTGGAGCTCGAGCACGTGGCATCGGCACACTTCGCGACCTTGAGCGCTCCATTGCCTACGTCGGCATAGGCCATGATCAGGCGACCATCGTTACCGACCGTCATGGAAACCCCGTGACCGACGTCCCCAGTGGTGTCGACGGTGTTGAAAGTTGCCACACCGGAGCAGTCAGAACTGGTGCAGGCGGCGAGACGAAGATCCCCAGCGTTCACGTCATAGAATGCCACTGCTGGGCGGCCGTCGGGGCCAACTGCAATCGATGTCGAGCCGATGGTGAAACTGGTGGTCAAAGAACGCACGGCCGCGGCGGTGCACGACACATCCGAGCACTTGGCGATACTGAGGCTTCCCGCGGCTTCGTCGTAGAAGGACAAGATCGGCAGTCCATCCGTACCCAGCGCGGTCGTTGTGAAGGCGATGGTGCCCTGCGTGAACAGCACGTTGGTGGTCACGGCAGAACATTCTGGCGTCACGCATTTTGCCGCATGAAGGTGGAGCGATCCGGCCACGGCCCGACCATAAATGATCACGGGAAGACCATCTGGTGGCGTGACCATGGAGAGGTAGTAGCCAGCGTCCTCTGTATCCAGCGTATGTACTTGGCCAGTGGCACACCCGGTATCGTGGCACTTCAGAACGCGCAGGTCGAAGTTCGGCACGTTCTGGAAGAATGCCACCAGAGGTAGCCCGTCAGCCGTCACGGTGATCGCTGACGCCACGAACGAACCCGTCGCGAAGGAAGAGAGTAGATTTGTACGCGCAATCTGCGGAGGCATCGTATCGAGCGACACGACGCCTCCGGAGAGCGTGATTCCCGGTCCGGCGGTGATGGGATTGACGTCGGCACATACCCAGCCGGTTTCGTCGTACACCCAGGCTTGGCCGATGGCACAGTCTTCCTGCGTCAGATGTGCCCGGGTGATCGCTCCCTGAGCGATACTCCGCGGCCCGACGGCATCGTCGGCAAGTTCATCGGCTCCGACGGAGTCGGATGCGAGGTGGGCGGCCGTCACCGAGTCAGGCAGCAGCGTCGCGGACACCGGTTCACATTCAACGTTGCCGTCCGAGAGAACCGCTCGGATTGCACTATCGGCGGGGCAACCCTGGTCCACCCGCGCTTGCACGACCACAAGGTCGACCCCAAGGGAGACATCACCGCCTTGACCGCCGCCAATGAGGCCCGTCCCGGCTGACACTGCCGTGATGTCACCCCCACCCGCCGGAACTGCGCATTCCAATGCGCCCGCTGTACCGTCGATTCCGACGACGAACTGCCCCTCGGGACAGCCGCTTGGCAGGGAGACGAGGTCCTGCCAACTCACCGGAGATGTCGACGCGTCGCCATCGGACAGATCCGCTTTCCGAACAAGCTCGGAGGCTGGAACGCCGTTCAGCTGGAGCGCATTGTCGGCGGAGTCTGCGTGACCGCAGTAGAGCGCGAATGGAGATGAGGCCAGCGGCTCAGTCGAGAGCGGGTCCCCATCAACGCTGATCTCGATCATCGCGCCTGGGTGCTGTCTCAATAGCGCAGCCAGGCTCCCGCTCGTGGGCTTGATCTCGAGCTCGAAGACGCCACTTCGGACGGGCACGTCCAAGTAGGTCTCGTCGAGGAATGCCACGCCGTTGTCTAGCAACCTCACGCGGAAGTTGGAGACTCCATCCTGTAGGCCACCAGCCTCTTCGCGGAGGACCCCCTGGAGCCGCACAGCGTCCGGGGGCGCGGCGTTTGCGTTGCCGACGAGAAGGGTGACGCACGCCGTTCCGACAACGAGCCAATGTATCCTCATGACGTGCCTCAAGGATGTGAAGTGGTCAGCGGAGCCAACCCCGGCGCGATGATGTGGACGCCACCCTGGATTGTCTTTGTCAATGGTTGCCCGATCACGAAGTCGATTGTCTTGCCCGCGCCGCTCGCGCGGCCGTTGGCGCCCACGACCGTCATGACCCTCGGTGGCGGTGTCTGGAATCCTCCAGAACCAGTGCCAGAACTCGATGAAGAAGTTGACGGTGAACTCGCCGATGTCGACGTTGCGGGCCCTCCCGAAGACGTGGATGTGGCACTGCCACCAGAACTGCTGGTCGTCGAGGAGGATGATGCTGAGGCGCTCGAGCTCGCGCTTGTCGATGAGCCGGAGGAACTAGATGACGTCGCGGAACTCGACGACGAGGTGCTGGATGAGCTGGACGAAGACTCAATCCCAGCGTCAGGAGAGGTCCCTTTGCGACAGAGTCCCTCGTTCACATCGCAGTAGTGGCCATCCCCGCAATCATCGTCGGGAGAATCACAGGTGGCCACCTGGAAGTACTGGCATGCGACGGTGCCGGTCACGGCGAACAACGCGATGAGTCGCAACAAGTTCCTCATTGGCGCTCCAAAGCGTCAGGCGTGGGTATGTGCAAGAGGACAGACTGAGGCTACGCGCCACCGCACCGGTCGGGCAACGGAAGGCCGTCTCGTAAGAAAGGAGAAGCCCCCTGGCCAAGCGAAACGGCCAGGGGGCTTCCATTGCTGCTAGCTATCTCAACCGCCCTCAGGGAGCAGGCGTGACCCAGACCGCGCCGGCCATGTTCTGACCGTCCGGGGTACCGTGGTTGGTGCAGTAGAACCCATAGAAGCCGGGCTCGGACAGAGTGATGGTGACGTCGGCCTGCGCCGGCGTGTCCACGGCAAGCGGGTTGTTGACCAGCGCGATGTCCGCCTGGCCCTGCAGCGGGTGGAAACTGGACGCCGCGATGGTGATTTCCGTCCCCGCGGTGATCTGCAGGCACTTCGGGTTGTACGCCTGGCCCTGCGTGGCGATGGCCGTCTGCCCCGTCACGTAGTTCGCCTCCTGGCAGCCGGAAACGACCGCAGGAATCTCGGTGCAGGGCGCTGAGTCCGTGGCGACGTGGCCGCAGTGTACCAAGGGGTCACCGAGCGCCGCAGACGCGTGGTAGTGACGGCACTCCAGCGTGTCGGCCGTCGTGGACGCCGGGTAGAACTTGTAGAAGTCCGCACACAGCGCAAGACACTCCGTGCGGTCCTGATACTGCGCGTACACATCAGTGATGTTCTCCAGGTAGCCGCAGGCTTCGCCCTGCAGATCGCAGAATGTCTCGCACGGACCCGCGGCGTCCTCGCAGACACCGCCGCCGGCGGGGCCCGCGTGGATGCAGTGGGTCGCCTGGTCCTGCAGCGAGTAACCCGCGAGGACGTGGTACTGACGGCAGGCCAGGGTGTTTTCCGGCGTAGAGCCGGGGGTGCCCGGCAGCAGATTGTCGCACGTCTCCATGCAGTGGTTTCTATCGACGTACTGCGCGTTGTTACCTGTGCAGTACGTCTCCATGGTGTCGCAGTAGTGGTCGCAGGCCGTGGTGACGCACCCTGCGGCAGGAGTCGCACCGATGTGCGGACAGTGTTCACCAGCGTTGTTGGTCGGGTCGGAAGTCACGACGGCCGCGTGATACGTGCGGCACTCGACGCTGTTACCGCTGTTCTGTGCCTGGTCCGTCACGGGGAATGCGCGGCAGTGATTGAGGCACTCCGCACGGTCGGCGTACTGCGCGTTCGCGTCGACGCAGCCCGTCAGCGCCAAGTCGCAGAAGTGCTCGCATGCGCTGTCAACAGGAACGTCGCCACAGACGCCGCCGCCCGTGGGGCCGGCGTGGTCGCAGTGGTCGGTGGCGTTCTGAGCAGACTGAGACGCCACGGTGGAGTGGTAGTAACGGCACGCGCGGCTGTTGGCTGTTCCAGTGCCGGCGGCCTGGTCGTTGGTTCCGATCGGCATGACGCTGCAGTGGTTCAGGCAGTCGGCGACATCGGCGTACTGGGCGTTCTCACCCGTGCAGGCCGTCAACACCGAGGTGCAGTAGCCGTTGCAGTCCGGCACCTGGTCATTGGCGCCGCCGCTGCTGCTGCTGCTGGTGCTGCTCGACGAGCTGGAGCTGCTGGTGCTCGTGCCCACCACGCCGGAGGAGCTGCTGGTGCTGCCCGACGTGCTGGAGCTGGACGAGGAGCTCGTGCTCGTCCCGGTGGTGCCGGAGGAGCTGGTGGAGCTGCTCGACGTGCTGGAGCTCGTGGAGCTGCTGGAGGAGCTCGAGGAGCTGCTGCTGCTGGAGGAGCTGCTCGACGTGCTGGTGCTGCTCACCGAGCCCGAGGAGCTGCTGCTGGACGAGCTGGACGAGCTGCTGCTCGACGAGCTGGTCGTGGTCCCGGGACCCGCGTCCTCACCACCTTCCTCCGGCGGACAGCCCGGACATCCCGCGCCCAGCGCGGTTACTGCCGCCAGCGCAAACAGCGAAGAGGCCAATCTCTGCGTCTTCATTCGCATTCCTTTCATTCGGGGAGTCAAACCCTCGTTGGCTGACTCCGGTTGTGGTCATCCCCGCGAACAACGGCGACGCCGCGCTCAGCGTGGGACGTCTACCGGCCGGCGAAATTGCCCCAACTCCGTCGCGGGAGCAAACCGAAATCCATCCGTGATCAACACGACCACCTCCGCCCATGACAGACCTGTCACGGTCCGATGCGGAGGTAGGTCGCGGTGCGGACTCAGTCTTCGTCGCCGCTGTCGACGAGGTCATCCTCGGTGAGGTGCAGGAAGTGGCCCACCTCATCGACCATGGTCATGGCCACCTCGTCCTGCAATTCCTTCCGGCTCCGGCACACGCGCATGAGGTTCAGGCGGTAGAGCGTGAAGTCGCGCGGCATGTGGGTGAACGGATCCGCGTCGCTCTCCTCGGACAACGGCGTGCCCCGCATGGCGCCCAGCGCCGACGGGCTGAGCGTGCCGCCACTGCTGCGCACGTCGACGTCGGAGGGAAGGTCCTCAACGTTGATCTGGAGCTTCCGCATGTAGTCGCGCACCCGCGAGGGCAGCTCCTCCAATGCCGACTGCGCCACCGCGCGCAGCTCCTCCGCGGTCACCGTGACCCCGCGGCTGAAGAACTCCGGATCCAAACGCTCGGACCGTTCAAAGGCCTTCTCGGCGTCGGGATTGCCCTGGCGTTCCAGGACCAGGCCGCGCAGGAAATACGCGCCGGCGTTCTGCGGGTCCTTGTCCACGGCGCGCGCCGCCGCCTTGAGCGCCTCATCCATGTTGCCGCGCTCGAACTCCGCCCGGCCCAGCGCCAGCTCCACGTCGGAGTTGTCCTTGTCCATCTGCTTGGCGGCCTTGGCGTGGCGCAGCGCCTCGTCGAGCTCACGCAGGTCCAGGCACACGTCCACCAGGCGCAGGTGGGCCTCCAGCAGCATCTCCTCGTCCTCGTGCCCCTCGGTGGTGGCGGCCTCCAGCGCCTGGGTCAGCGCCTCGTAGGCCATCTCCGGGTCGTTGAGCGCGGCCACGCACACGTCGCCCATGCGCACCCAGACCTCCGCGTCGTGCGGGTAGCGACGGGTCAGGTCCTCGTACTCCGCCAGCGCGCCCTCGGGGTCACCCATGGCGTCCACGCAGGCGGCGTGCAGCAGCGCGGCGTCGCGGTCCTTGGGGGCCTTCTTCAGCGCGGCTTCCGAGAGGCGCAGCGCGTCCTCATAGTTTCCGTCGTCAAAAGCCTGGTACGCGTCATCAAGGTTCACGGGCTGCGGCTTGGCCATGGGTTGCTCCACTGCGCGCCGAGGTGGCGCGGGCGCGCGTCTGTAGCAAAGGGCGGCCGGGAAGGGGAGGCTGGCTCCTCCGCGCACTTCCAGGTTGCGCGCAGCGACGTCAGCTCCACGTTGATGCGCACTGCAGGTGCCGTTCTCCCGCCGCCAGCACTTCCACCGCCAGGAGGCTCCCCCACGTGCTCATGGCGCTCCCCCGTCGAGGACGCGCTTGGTGAGGAGCGGCACGCAGGTGGCTGGCGCAATGCAGGGCGTGTCCGGACAGGGTGGGGCGCAGACACCCTTGTCGCTGAGGACGCCGGCCACACACAGGTTGCCCGTGTTGCAGGGGTCCGTCTCACTGCACTCGTCGCAGAAGCCACCGGGCTCGACCACGCATTTCCCGTCGTCGGGGCTGCACTGCAGCGCGCCGGCGAAGCAATCATTGTCCGTGGCGCACTCCTGGGTGCACTGCGTGGCCAGGCACGCGCTGGGCGGGAAGCGCACCGGACAACGGGAGCTGCCCAGCTCCGAGCACGGACATCCCTCGCGACACTCCAGCTGCACCACCAGCTCGCTCACGCCGCCGTCGCCCAGGTAGGTCAGCGGGCTCTCCCCCCAGAACAGCCAGTCCGACGACGACGCCACCTCGCACAACGACGCGGCGGAGAGGTTGGAGGAGCGCGCGCGGTTGTGCAGGCCCCGCAGCTCCAGCATCAGCGGCTTCTCGATGTCGACGTTGTCGACGAGGATGAGGTTGCGCTCGGTGAGGTCGCACAGGTTGCCCAGCGTGATGGGTTGGCAGCGTCGACCGTTCTCTGGTTCCACGCCGTCGGCAGTGAGCACGCGGGCCTGGAGCGCCACCACGCAATCCAGGTCATAGCCAATGCAGGAGTACCCGCAGCTTGGCGAGAGGCGCACGCGCGTGGTGATGGTCTTGGGGTCCGGCTGCGGCTGGGTGCAGGCCGTCAGCAACGTCGTCAGCAGCAGCGTCACGAGGACACGCACGGTCATGAACGGTTTCCACCCAGGACGATGCGTCCGCGCGCCGGCTCTTTCGGCTGGTTCTGTTGCCAGATCCAGAAGCCCAATGCCACGCCGGACACCACCGCCGCCACCGACCCGCCTGTCGCCGTCACCAGGATCAACGCCGCCGCTCCCACGCCACCACCCACCATGGCCCCCGCCGCCAGGATGGGCCAGCGCGGCGCGGCATCCTCCTCCACGCGCGGAGGCGGGGCCGGCGGAGCCGTGACGACGACGGGCTGCGGGGCCGGCTCCGGCGCGGGCGGCGGGGTCTGCAGCCTGCGCAACGCTTCCGCCACCTGCTCCGCGGGATTCCCGGGCGGCAGCGACACCACCTCCTCCACGCCGTGCATGGCCACCGCCACGCTGCCGTCCTCGACGGAATACGCCACCACCACCGACGCCGGCACCACGCCCAGCGCGCGATGGGCCGCTTCCGCCAGCGTGTGCGAACGGAGCTGGGCGCGGTCCCGGGCCCCGCCCGCCGGCGGCACGAACAGCTGCAACGCGGCCAATCCGCCCTCCGGCACCGTCACCCGTCGACCGCGCGCCGCACCACCCGGCGACGAGGCGATGACGTAATGGTCCCCGGCGGGCACCGTGGTGACGCCGAGCGCGTGGCGCGGGAGGGGCTGTCCATCCAGCAGCACGTCCACGTCCGCGGGCTCCACCGCCACGCTGAGATTGCCGTGCGGCGGAGTTCCCTCGCCGTCGAGACCCAGGGCCCTGCGGGCATCCGTGTACGCGGCGATGACCGGCGGCGGATAGAACGCGGGGTCCAGCGTGCGGTCCGGTTGCAGGCGCGCGGCCAGGCCAAGCTCGCGTCGCGCGTCGACGTCACGGCCCTCCGCGAGCATCAGCTCACCGAGCAGCAGGTGCAGCTTGCCCAGCAGCGCCAGGTGCGAGGGGAGGTTGGGTGATTCCAGCAACGTGGCAATGCCCGCCTCCACCGCCGCGCGCGCACCGGGCAGCTCCATCTTCAGGTAGCGCGCCCGGGCCGTGGCCAATGCGTCGCGCGCGTCGTCGACGCTGGGGGCATTGGGCGTGAGCGTCCCGGTGAGGCCGGCGCGGTCCGCGGCGTCCACCTGCGCGTAGCCCTCCTTGAACAGCGCCGCGTAGTAGGCGGCCGCCTGGCTCTCGTCGACACCGGGCGCGGCCTGGGCCGGCACCACCTCCACCACCGCGGCGGCTCGAGGACGCGCGGACGGCGCCTGGGCGAGCGCCAGGGCACAGAACGGCGGGACCAGCCAGGTGGGGAGGAACATGCCGGTGCCAGGATAGAGGCCACCCGCCCCGGCGCCAACGCGCTCCCGCGGGACTGCCTGGGACAGCGGCCCCTGGGCTTGGACACGTCGTCACGAGGGCACGCCCCGGGCACGCCGTTAGATCCGGGCTGACAATCGGACGCGGCTGGCTGGCGCCTGCGCGCCCGAGGTGGCGCGTCCGGGAGGGTGTGACCGTGAGCCACCGCGGACAGTGGATGGTGTTCGGCGCCATCGTCTTCGGGTCGTTCTTCGTGCTCGGCGCGTTCGGGCGGGATGTGTACCGCGAGGCGCCGCCCGTCCCGGAACGTGTGATCTCGTCGGACGGAACGCTCTTGTTCACGGGCCAGGACATCCGCGACGGCCAGAACGTCTGGCAGAGCGTGGGCGGACACGAGCTGGGCTCCGTGTGGGGACACGGCTCCTATGTTGCGCCGGATTGGTCGGCGGACTGGCTGCACCGCGAGGCGGTGTTCATCCTGGAACGCTGGGCACGCGACGAGGGCGCCGAGTCGCATGGTCAACTTGACGTCGAGCGCCAGGCCGCGCTCCAGGCCCGCCTGCAGCGCGAGCTCCGCACCAACACCTACCAACCCGACACCGGCGTGCTGGTCGTCTCCACGCTGCGTGCCCGCGCCATCGACGAGACCGCACGCCACTACACCGCGCTCTTCTCCGGCCACCCCGACCTGGCGGTGACACGGGAGTCCTGCGCCATGGCGGACCGGCCCGTGCAGGACCCGGAGCGCCTGCGTCAGCTCAACGCGTTCTTCTTCTGGACGTCGTGGGCGTGCGTCACCAACCGGCCCGGCTCCGAGGTCAGCTACACCAACAACTGGCCCGCCGAGGAGCTCGTGGGAAACAAGCCCACGCCGTCGCTGCTGCTGTGGACCGGCTTCAGCGTGATCCTGCTGCTGGCCGGCATTGCGCTGCTGGCGTTCTATTACGCGCGCACGCGTGAAGGCCTCCCCGAACCGCTCCCGGACCGCGACCCGCTGCTGGCCCTGCGTCCCACACCGTCGATGCGCGCCACGCTGAAGTATTTCTGGGTGGTGGCCGCGCTGCTGGTGCTGCAGGTGGTCCTGGGCGCGGTCACGGCGCACTATGGCGTCGAGGGGACGGGCTTCTACGGGATTCCGCTGGCGGAGGTGCTTCCCTACGCGGTGACCCGGACCTGGCATGTCCAGCTGGGCATCTTCTGGATTGCCACGTCGTGGCTGGCCACCGGGCTGTTCATGGCGCCGGCGGTGAGCGGTCATGAGCCGCGCTTCCAGCGACTGGGCGTGAATGTCCTCTTCGTGGCGCTGCTGGTGGTGGTGCTGGGCTCGCTGGCGGGGCAGTGGCTGGGCGTGATGCAGCGCCTGGGTCTCGTCGAGAACTTCTGGTTTGGGCACCAGGGTTATGAGTACGTGGACCTCGGCCGCTTCTGGCAGGTGCTGCTGCTGGTGGGCCTCTTCCTGTGGCTGTTCCTGGTGGCACGCGCCATCCGGCCCGCGTTCCAGGGCGCGCGCGAGAGCCGGCACCTCTTGTCCATGTTCATGATCGCTTCGTCGGCCATCGCGCTGTTCTATGCCGCGGGGTTGATGTGGGGACGCCAGACCAACCTGGCCATCGCGGAATACTGGCGGTGGTGGGTGGTGCATTTGTGGGTGGAGGGTTTCTTCGAGGTGTTCGCCACCGTTGTCATTGCGTTCCTCTTTGTGCGCATGGGCCTGTTGGGAACGCACCTGGCCACGGCCACCGTGCTCTTCTCCACCAACGTGTTCCTGGCTGGCGGCATCATTGGCACGTTCCATCACCTGTATTTCACGGGCACGCCCACGGCCATCCTTGCACTGGGCGCAACGTTCAGCGCGCTGGAGGTCGTTCCCCTCGTGCTCATCGGCTTCGAGGCGTACCAGCACCTCACGCTCAGCCGCGCGCGCACGTGGGTCCGCGCGTACCGCTGGCCCATCCACTGCTTCATTGCCGTGGCGTTCTGGAATCTCGTCGGGGCGGGCATCTTCGGGTTCCTCATCAACCCGCCCATTGCGCTCTATTACATGCAGGGCCTCAACACGACCCCGGTCCACGGCCACACGGCGCTCTTTGGCGTGTACGGCATGTTGGGCATTGGTTTGATGCTTTTTGTGCTGAAGGGATTGGCCACGCACCAGGTCTGGCGTGAGGGCGCGCTGCGTTTCTCCTTCTGGGCCATCAACGTGGGACTGGCGCTGATGGTGCTCCTGAGCGTGTTGCCGCTGGGATTCCTCCAGACGCTGGCCAGCGTGGAGCACGGGCTGTGGTACGCGCGCTCTCCGGAGTTCATGCAGACCGGCGTGATGGACGTGCTGCGCTGGCTGCGGGTGATTGGCGACACCATCTTCACCGCCGGCGTCTTGGCGCTGGGATGGTTCATCCTGGGCCTGAAGACCGGCCACTCGCTCCGGCGGGAGCCCGAATTGCTGGGAGAGCCGGAGGTCACCACGCGCGCGGGGCCGGCCCCGGTTTAGGCCAGCGCCGAAATCACACGAAACTCAGGCGTACTTCTGGTGGGGGGTGATCAGCTCCGCCACGCGCTGGAGGAGGACCTGGGGCGTGAAGGGCTTCTGCAGGAATGCGGTTTCGTCGCCGGTGACGTCGGGACCGAGCAGGCCCTGGGTGTAACCGGAGATGAAGAGGGCACGAAGGTGGGGTTGGTGTCCGCGCAGGTCGCGGAAGAGCTGAGGTCCGCTCATGCCCGGCATGACCACGTCGGAGACGAGCAGCGTGATGCCACCGGCGCGCTCCTGGCTCCTGCGCAGCGCTTCTTCCCCGGAGGACGCCTGCAGCACGTGGTAGCCCGCGCGTACCAGGCACTGCGCAATGAGGGTCCGCAGCGCGTCATTGTCCTCCGCCCATGCGTGATCGGTTAGCGCGTGGCACGTCCCAGCTGCTGGCGGCGTTTCCTCTGGGCCGCATCTCGGCGTCGGTTGCGTGAACGTCCCAGGACGCTGGCGATGGTTAGAAGTCTTTCCTCGAGT
>JBFMGU010000192.1:0-20458 GCA_040752415.1 Myxococcota bacterium | reverse complement strand
CAGGCCACAGTCGGGCGCGGCCTGGCGCACCGCGGTCAGCACGTCGGCAAAGCCGCGGGCGCCGCCGTCGGAGAGGTCGTCGCGCGCCACGGAGGTGATGACCGCAAACTTCAGTCCCAGCTTGGCCACCGCTTCCGCCACGCGTGCGGGCTCGTCGGGATCCAGCGGGTCCGGGCGACCACTCTGCACGTCACAGAACCGGCACGCGCGCGTGCAGATGTTGCCCAGGATCATGAACGTGGCCGTCCCCCGACCCCAGCACTCCCCCAGGTTGGGACACGCCGCGCTCTCGCACACCGTGTGCAACCGCAGCCCCTCCCGCAACCTTCGGAGGTTCTCGAACGTTTCTCCCGAGGGCGCCTTCACCCGGAGCCAGGGCGGCTTGGGTGCTCTGGGAGATTCTTGGCCATTGAGGATGGGGAGCGACATGGCGGGAACTGTGCCTGATTCAGAAGTGGTTGATTTGGAACGATTTTTCTTGACTTGAAACCGTGCGATCCTGTGTATGGGCCAACATGCATCGTCGAGCCATTGTGGGGCTGCTGTTGCCGGCGGCCGTTGTCCTCTTCTGCCAGCCTGCCAGGTTGGATGCCACTCCTCTTGCCCGGTTCCTTCACGGTCCGGCGTTGGCCATGGTGGAGCTGTTCAGCGGGCTCCCTATCATCCGGGAGGTCCCGTTTGAAAACCTGAGCGTCAAGGAAGCCCGCGAGAAGATGCAGCGGGAGCTGGAGGAGGAGACGGCCCAGGTGGACCTCGTTGGCCAGGGCACGCTGATGGAGCGCTTTGGCTTCGTGCCGCCGGGGACGCAGCTCAAGGAAGCCATCCTGGGTTTCATGGAGGAGCAGGCGGCGGCGTTCTACAGCCCCAAGACGGGCCGCTTCTACAACGTGGAGCGCTTTGGTCCGCTGGATGCGCTGGGCGAGAGCGTGACGGTGGCGCACGAGCTGACGCACGCGGCGCAGGACCAGGCGCTGGGGCTGGGCGTGGCCATGGCCGCCCGCGGTGACGACGACGACCGCACCCGCGCCCTCCAGTGGGCCATGGAAGGCCACGCCACGGTGGTGGGCAACCGCGCCGGCGGCTTCCTCAGCGCGCCGTTCCCCGGTCCCCCCGGCGTGGCGCTGGGCGAGGGGCAGACGTTCCTGATGTGGACCCCGGTGATGACCGAGGCCATGAAGCGGATGGGCTCCGTGGGCGCCGCCGCCGCCGCACCGGCCTTCATCCGCGACGGCATCTTCACCTCGTACGTCGCCGGCAGCCGCTTCGTCTGGCAGACCGAGCGCGTGTTGGGGCGGGAGCACAACCTGCGGGTCATCTGTCGGCCGCCGCAGAGCACCGAGCAGGCCATGCACGTGGAGAAGTACCTGCGCCGCATGGATCCGCCGGTGAAGGTGTCCCTGCCGGCGCTGGCGGGCGCGCCGCGGGTGGAGCTGACCATGGGTGAGTGGGCCATTGCCTGGCTGCTGCACGACCTGACGCAGAAGGAGGACGCGGGCGTGGCGGCGGAAGGCTGGGGCGGCGACCGCATGGCCCTCTACCCCGACGGAAGCGCCGCCTGGCGCATTGTCATGGACGACGAGCGGAGCGCGCGCCGCCTCCACGCCGCCCTGGAGCAGCACCTCATGCCGCGGCTGGCAGATGGGGCGTTGCTCCGCCAGGGGCGGGAGATCCACGTGCTGCGCGGTGACCTGACGACGAACGCCTCGAGCGTGAGCGGGCAGCTTGCCGGCGCGGCCCTGGGCTCGTTCCCCGCCGACCCGCCGCCACCGCCCGGCTCGGCGTGCGCGCAGTTCCTCAAGGGCAAGTGAGCAGGTTGGGGCGCTCCGACTCCTCGCATTGCGAGGGCGGAGCCGCCTGCGCTAGACGCGCGCGCTCAACGGCTCGCCGCGACTCGCGTGCGGACCGGCCGGGAGCTCGTCGATGCGGACCGCCCTGTTGACCTTGTTGCTGGTGTTTGTCCCCGTCGTGGCGACGGCGCAGGAAGCCCCGGCGCCCGCCGCGCAGGAGTCCGCGGCGCAACCCGCGCCCGCCCCGGATCAGGCCACGCCGCCCCAGACCCAACCCGCGCCCGAGGAGCCCGCGCCGGCCGCCACCGACGCCAACGCCCCACCCGCGCTGGACGCCAATGCTCCGCCCGCGCTGGACTCCGGTGCCGCGCCCGCCGGTGAGGCGCCGCCCTCCATGACGACGGAAGAGCAGGGCGGCCAGTACGCGCCCCCGCCGCTGGACAGCGTGGCCCCCGCCGACGTGCCGCCGCCCGCCGAGCGTCCCTTCGCCAGCCGGTTCCGCGGCATGGAGGTGGGGCTGATGGCGGGGATGCTGGTGGGTGGCCTGCTGGCCTCGACGGCGATTGCCGTGGTGTCGACGTTGGGCGCGGCCTCCCTCGCGAGTGGTCGACTGGTCTGGGACTTCCCGCTGTTGCTCCCGCAGATGGTGGGCGAGCAGGCCACGCGCTCCGAGGGCGCGAAGATCTTCGGCACCAACGCCGGGCTCATGCTGGGTGGTCTGTTCTTCTCCATCATGTCCTCCGCCGTGATCTCCGGCCTCATCGCCGCGGGGCTGGGCACGTTCAGCCAGGACTGGGAGACGCGCATGGGCC
Source organism: Myxococcota bacterium (assembly GCA_040752415.1). Classification (GTDB taxonomy): domain Bacteria; phylum Myxococcota; class JACRCW01; order JACRCW01; family JACRCW01; genus JBFMGU01. The sequence continues at coordinate 17,859 of JBFMGU010000192.1, read as the reverse complement.
CGGTGGTGGCGCTCGGGCTGCTCGCCAGCGGCGCGGTGGCGGCAGTGGGCGGGACGGCGTTCGTGCTCAGCCTGCTGGTGCCGGTGCCATTGGTCTGGGTGGCCACGTTCGCCGTCGCCGTGGTGGCCGGGGTGCTGGCTCCGCCGCTGGCCGTGGTGATTGGCCAGGTGCTCACCAAGCGCGCGCGTGCGGTGCCGGGCGGCATTCTCAGCAGTCTTCCATTTGGTCTCGGCCAGCGGCTGTGAGCGGAGGGGTGATGGAGAAGAAGTTCCTGAACGTGGCGGGTGAGACGCTCTGTTACGTCGACGAGGGCAAGGGCCCACCGCTGGTGCTCATCCACGGCTTCATTGTGAGCCACAAGGTCTGGAGCGGCCTCATCCCGCGCCTGGCGCAGAGCTTCCGCGTCATTGCCCCGGACCTGCCCGGCCACGGTGACAGCTCCCGCCCCGACCCCTCCACCTGCCCCTACGACGCGCCCTATCTCGCCGACCGCGTGGCCAAGCTGCTGGAGTCGCTGGGCGTGAGCGGTGCCGGCGTGGTGGGCCATTCCATGGGCGGGAAGGTGGCCAGCTACCTGACCGCGCGGCACCCCGACCGCGTCTCCCGTCTGCTGCTCATCAACTCGCAGGGGCTGCCGCATCCCATGCCGCTGCTGGGGAAGCTGGTCCTGCTGCCGGTGGTGGGGAAGCCGCTGTTCATCAAGGGCTACACGCGCGCCGCGGTGAAGCAGTATTTCAAGTCGGACGTCTTCACCGACCCGCGCAACGTCAGCGACGAGATGGTGGACGAGGTCTACCGCTGCCTGAACCTGCCGGGCGGGCGGGTGGCGGCGTACGCCATGCTGCGCCACACGGTGGTGCCCACGCCGGAGTTCCCGGACATCCTGCGTCGCATCAAGGTGCCGGTGCACCTGGTCTGGGGTGAGCTGGACCGCATCTATCCGCTGGAGCTGGGCCGACAGTTCCAGTCGTTGCTGCCGGGGGCCACGCTGACCGTGATCCCGGGCTGTGCCCACACCCCGCCGGAGGAGCAGCCGGAGCGGACGCTGGAGGAGATCCAGCGGTTCATGACGTCGTCGGAGACGGTGCGCAGCGCGGGGTGAATGCTTTTTGACGTTGCACGGGGCAGGCAAGGAGAGTAAGAGCCGCGTCCCCGCTTTGGAGAGGTGGCCGAGAGGCTGAAGGCGGCGGTTTGCTAAACCGTTATAGGGGGTCATTCCCCTATCGAGGGTTCGAATCCCTCCCTCTCCGCCAGTTTTTCTCGTCGAGCACGGCCGCGCGATCTCGAACACAAACGTTGACACGCGGCAGGCATCGCTCGTAGGAAAGGCGCCCTCGTTGCAGTTGGAGATGCGCCCGTAGCTCAGCTGGATAGAGCATCGGACTACGAATCCGGGGGTCGGGTGTTCGAATCACCCCGGGCGCGCAGAAGAAAACAAGGGCCTCGCGAGAAATCGCGGGGCCTTTGTGTTTCTGGCTCTCGATGACGACGAAAAATCGCGCTCAGCGCGCCTGGGCGCCACCGCGCGCGTTGGCCGCGTGCACCGCGTTCACCAACGCTTCCAGCGAGAGCGGATCAGGCGACCACAGCAGCGTGCTGCGCAGCGGCGGCTTCACCTCACCCACCACGCGGATCAATCCCACCGCCTGCGTCAGGTCCAGCGCCAGGCGGCTCAGGAGGGAGGAGGGCGCGTCGCGCACGTCGGGGACGGAGGGGAAGCAGACCTCGCGGAGCGCGTCGCCGAACACGTTGAGGAAGCTGCTGGCCACCACGTTGCCGGCTTCCGCCAGCGCGCCACGGGAAGGGTCGTCCAGCTTCTTGGGCGGGTTGTCCGGCGTGCCGAGCAGGCGCGCGGCGAGCGTCAGCATGTCCGTCTGCGGCGCCACCAGCCAGAGCCGGCCGTTCACCCCGCCCGCCAAGCGGAACATCACGGCCAGCGCCTGCTCCGGTCCCAGCGCCGCCGCCACCTCCGCGGGACCACCCACGGCAAACTTTTCCGCCTGCAGCGTGGTGTCCGGCAGTCCCAGGAGCAGAGAAAGCGAGCGGGCCGCGCGCTGCGCCGCCTGTTGCGTGATGGCAAACAGGGCCTGGCTGTCAGCATGGCTGAGCTCGCGAAGCGTTCTGGGTCCGGTCACTGGCTCTCCTCAGGCGGCCGCAGAAGCTTCCGCCACGACCATCAGCTTGGCAACATCCAGGATGTAGGCAGGGCGTCCGTCCGCGAGCAACGCGGAGCCGGACAGGAACGGCACCGAGGCCAGCGGCTCGCCCAGCGGCTTCACCACCACCTCCTGCTGCCCCAGGATGCGGTCCACCCGCACCGCCAGCGGGCGGTACTGTCGCTCCAGCACCACCACGCCACCCCCCGTCACCTGCGCCTTCACCGGCCACCCCAAGAGGTCCCCCAGGTCTCTCAGCGGCGCCAACCCGTCCCCCACCGGGTACAGGCGCATCCCCTGGCTCAGCACCACCTTGCCGGGGTCGAAGTCCTGCGCATGGTCCACGCGCATCAGCGGCAGCGCGTACACCGACTCCGCGCTCCCCGCGCTCACCAGCAGCACGCGGATGATGGCCACCGTCAGCGGCAGGCGCAGCGTGAACGTGGTGCCCTTGCCCACCGTGGACACAATGAGCAGCTGCCCGCCCAGGTGCTCCACCGTGGCGCGCACCGCGTCCATTCCCACGCCGCGGCCGGAGGTGTCGTTCACCGTCTCCGCCGTGGAGAAACCCGGCCGACACACCAGCTCCAGCGCCTCCTGGTCCGTCATGGCCTCCGCGGCCTCCGGGCTGATCACACCCTTGGCAATGGCTGCCTGGCGCAGCTTCCGCGGGTCCATGCCCTTGCCGTCGTCGGTGACCTCGATGAGGACGTGGTCGCGGTCCCTGGTGGCGGACAGGGTGAGCTGCATGGTGGCGCTCTTGCCCGCCGCCACGCGCTCCGCGTTCCCCTCATGCGCGTGATCCACCGCGTTGCGCACCAGGTGCAGCACCGGATCATGCAGCTCATCCAGCACCGCGCGGTCCAGCTCAATGCCCGCGCCCTCGATGCGGAAGTTCACGTCGCGGCCGCGCTTCTTGGACAGGTCCCTCACCACGCGCGGCAGGCGGTCCGTCACCAGGCTCACCGGCGTCATGCGCGCGCTCATCACCCGCTCGTGCAGGCCCTGGCTTAGACGCGTGAACTCGTCGGCGAGGTCGATGAGGTCGGCGTCGTCCAGGCGGTTGGCCACGTCCCGCAGACGCGCGCGCGCCAGCATGATCTCACCCACGGAGTCGATGAGCTCGTCCAGCAGCTCGGTGCGCACGCGGACGGTGCGGGCGGCGGCAGCGTCGGGGGCGGCAGGGCGCGCGGCGGCACCGGGCGCGGGCGCGGTGGGAGCGGCGGGAGCCAGCGGCGCCACCGTGCAGGTGGCCACGTCGGGGATGGAGCGCACCAGGGATTCCAGCGCCGCCGGCTCCAACGCGCCCTTCACGCGCATCCTCAACGTGCGCTCCGGCAGCACCCCGCGACGCACGTCCGCGATCGGCGGCGTGACGTCGACAACCTCGGTCTTCTCACTGACGCGCTTGTGCACCAGGAACGCGCGCACGTGCGGCGTGGCCGACTGCTCCCCGATGACGACGGTGAGCAGCCACTCCCGCGCCGACACGGCCGGCATGGTGAGCGTGCCGTTGGGGACCTCCGGCGCGGCCACCGCGGTCATGACCTGCGTGCGCGCACCGGGGATGGGCGCAACGGCGGGCAGCGACGGGTCGGTGGTGCGCGCGGGGTCGGGGACGGCGCGCAGCAGCGGCGGGGTGTGCGTCTCCGAGCGGGAGGGCGTGGGCATTTCCGCCGTGCTGGGCGGCGGGGGACGCGGCGGCGGAGCAACCACCGGCGTGAGTCTCAGCTGCGTGGCGTTGGCGGAGGGCGGGGCCTGCTGGAGCATGGCGGCCGCCTTCTGGACAATCTGCTCCATCAGCGGCGCCGGGACGGCCATCTCCGCTTCCCGCCCGCTCTCGACGAGACCCACCATGTCCGTCAGCGCGTCGGCGCCGGTGAGCCAGAGGTCCACGGCCTGCTGGTCAAACGACACGCCCCGCCGCGCCACGTCCGCAATGTCCTCCAGCTTGTGGGAGAGCAGGGCAAAGGACTCGTAGCCCATGGACGCGGCCATGCCCTTGAGGGAGTGGGCGTGGCGGAACAGGTTGTCCAGGAGGGCGCGGTCACCTGGCGTGCGCTCGAGCGCAAGCAGGTCCCGGGAAATGCCTTCCAGGTGCTCGCGGGATTCCGTGACGAAGAGGGCGCGGTACTTGGAGAGATCCATGCCCATTTGTCCCGCGAGCGGTCCGACGCCAGCGTGCAGCCGCGAGGAACGGCGGCCGCACACCCTCAGGGCGTCAGGCCTTGCCCAGCACCTTGCGCACCACCGCCAGCACGTCCTCACCCTTGAACGGCTTGACGATGAAGTCCGCGGCTCCGGCCTCAATGGCTTCCATCACCAGGGATTCCTGCCCCAGCGCGGAGCACATGACGATGACCGCCTTGGGATTCTCCAGGAGGATCTCCTTGGTGGCCTCGATGCCGCTCTTGAACGGCATGACGATGTCCATGGTGGTCAGGTCGGGCTTGAGGTCCCGGTGCTTCTCCACCGCCTCCACGCCGTTGGATGCCTCTCCGACGATCTCGAAGTCACCACCCGCAAAAATGTCCTTGATCATGTTCCGCATGAACACGGCGTCATCAACAATGAGCACGGTGGTGGGCATGGTGCGTGAAGCCTCCTGAGGATCCTGCGTTCCTTACGACATGACGGGCGCAACGGACAGCGCTCGACGTACCGGTGCGACAGTGTCTGGTTTGCACAGACCGTAGATGCGCTGGAGCAGCCGCTCCGTGGAGAGCGCGTTGAGGGCCTTGCCGCGGTGGAGATGGAGCCGGACCACCAGACCGCCCTCGCGCCCCGGCGGGTTGCCGGTGCTGGGGTCCAGCGGGACGATCTCCTCCACCGGTCCGGTCAGAAGCCCCACGTTGCGGCCACCCTTCTCCAACAGCACCAGGCGATTCTTGCCATCAATGGGCACCTGAACGCCACCCATCAGGCGGGCCATGTCCACCACGGTGATGACGCGGCCGCGGTGGTGGCTGATGCCCCGGATGGCGTCCGGGAGTCGGGGAAGGATGGAGAGGGTGCCCAGCTCCACGACCTTGAAGACGTCAGCGGCGGGGAGCGCGTACAGGTCTCCACCCAGGTCAAAGACCAGCGCCAAGTCTGGACCCTGCGCCATCCGGCGGAACCCCTCGGGCTCCTCGCAGGCGGCGGGAGCCATGACCGTCGGGCACCCTACCAGCCCGTCCTGAGCCGCCTCAAGCTTGTGGAACGTCCGAGGTCTCCCGCCGCAGGTGCACGGCCAGGATGGCCAGGGCCGCGGGGGTGATGCCGGGAATCTGCGCGGCCTGGGCCAAGGTGGCGGGGCGGTGGCGACGCAGCTTCTCCGCGACCTCATGCGAGAGCCCGGGCACCTCACCGTTCTGCAGCCGGGGCGGGAGCGTCAGGGCCTCCATGGCGCGCAGGCGTCGCAGGGCCTCGGCGTCATTGGCGCGGTAGCCCTCATAGCGGACCTCACACAGGAGCCGGTGGCGGTCCGCGGCGGGCAGCTCCGCGAAGGTGGGATCCAGCGCGGCCAGGTGTTCGGCGGAGACCTGCGGCCGACGGGCCAGCGCGGCCAGCGGCATGGAGATGCTGAGCGGGGTGAGCCCCAGCGCGGTGAGGGCCTGGTTCTGCGCGTCGGAGGGATGCAGCGTGCGGGTGTCCAGGTGCCTGCGCACGGCCTGCAGTCGCGCCTCCCGTTCCTGGACGCGGGAGCGGCGCGCCCCGTCGACGAGACCCACGGCGTGACCTACCTCCGCCAGGCGGGCCTGCGCGCTGTCCTCCCCCAGCCACAGGCGGTGCTCCGCGCGGCTGGTGAGCATGCGGTAGGGCTCGGTGTGATCCCGCTCGATGAGATCGGTCACCATGACGCCGAGGTAGGCCTGGTCCCGACGCAGCGTCATGGGCGCCAGCCCGCGCAGCTTCAGCGAGGCGTTGATGCCCGCCCACAGGCCCTGGCCCGCGGCCTCCTCGTACCCGCTGGTCCCGTTGATCTGTCCGGCGAGGAAGAGGCCGGGGATGCGTCGCGACTCCAGCGTGGCGTGGAGCTCCACGGCGGGAATCATGTCGTATTCCACGGCGTAGCCCCAGCGCTGCACCTCCACGTTCTCCAGGCCGGGGATCTGGCGCAGGAAGGCCAGCTGCACGTCGATGGGGAGGCTGGTGGACAGCCCGTTGGGGTAGATCTCCCGGCCGTCCAGCCCCTCCGGCTCCAGGAAGATGTGGTGCCGCTCCTTGTCCGGGAAACGCACCACCTTGTCCTCGATGGATGGGCAGTAGCGCGGTCCCACGCCCTCGATGACGCCGGTGAAGAGCGGGCTGCGGTCCAGGCCGCCCCGGATGGCGTCGTGCACGTGGCGGTTGGTGTACGTGAGGTAGCAGGGCACCTGCGGCAGCGGGACGTGGGCGGGCTCCAGCGCAAAGGGACGCGGCGTCTCCGGCGGCTGCACCTCGAGGGAGCTGAAGTCGATGGTGCGCGCGTCCAAGCGGGGGCAGGTGCCCGTCTTCATCCGGCGCAGCGGGAAACCCAGGGCGCGCAGGGACTCGCTGAGCCCGTGCGCGGCAGCCTCACCCGCGCGACCTCCGGGCCGGTTCACCTCACCCTGGTGCATCCGCCCCTGCAGGAACGTGCCGGTGGTCAGGATGACGACGGGCGCCAGGAACTCCTCACCCAGCGACGTGAGCACACCGCGCACGCAGCCGCGCCCGGCGTCCAGGAGGATCTCCTCCACGCTGCCCTGGCGCAGCACCAGTCCCGGCGCATTCTCGACGACGGAGGTCATGTAACGGCTGTAGCGCCACATGTCGCTCTGGCAGCGCGTGGACTGGACGGCGGGGCCCTTGCTGGCGTTGAGCGTGCGGAACTGGATGGCGGTGGCGTCGGCGGCGCGGGCCATCTCTCCGCCCAGCGCGTCGATCTCCTTGACCAGCTGGCCCTTGCCCACGCCGCCAATGGCCGGGTTGCAGCTCATGGCGCCCACGCGGTCCAGCGAGAGCGTCATCAACAGCGTGCGGTGACCGGTGCGGCTCAGCGCCAGCGCGGCCTCGATGCCGGCGTGGCCTGCGCCAACGACAATGGCGTCATATCGGGCGGTGAGGAGGACCTTGCGCACGGCGGCTTCCGTAAGAGCGCGGGCGGGTGTTGGCAACCCCTTCAGCGCGCGGGCGAGAGCAGGACCAGGGAGGCGTCGGCGCCCAACGAGATGATGACCTCGTCGGGCGGGGTGCTGTCGAACTGCTGGACCAGAAGCCCGCGAGGAGCGGCGCCGGGGAACAGGTAGATGGGCTCCGCGATGAACTGCAGCGAGTCCGACGGAATGCCGAGGAACAGGGAGAGCGTGTTGGAGCCCGACGACACCGCGAGGATGTCCGGCGTGCCGTCGCGGTTCACGTCCTGGAATCCGAGCTGGTCGACGGAGAGGCCGGTGAACAGCGTGAGGGGCTGCTGACCCGGCTGATGAACGGTGAGGAAGGAGCCCTCCGCGTGACCAATCACCATGCGAGGGAGCGGCCCGAGGGGATCCGAGGGGAACTCGGTGGGATGGAGCATGACGTGACGGTTGTCGGAGAACGGGCCCAGCGGCACGGCCGTCCCGGAGGTCAGCCCAGCGTTCACGTCCTGGAAGACGCGCACCGCCAGCGCGCCCTGGTCTCCGCGTGCGCCCGTACCCTCGCCGGTGATGATGATGTGCGTGGGATCGGTGGGGGTGAGCAGGGCGCCCTGGGCGCGGAAGTCCTCGATCTGCGTCGTGGCGAGTGGCGTGCCACCACCGCCGCCTGCGTACTGCTCGACCACCGTGGCGGCAGCGTCTCCGCCGGTCTCCAGGATCACGAACACCCCGGTGTCGTCGCTCCCGAAGGTGCCCATGACCAGCGCCACGGGCGTTCCCCCGCTCAGCGTGACGGTGTTCTGGGTCGTCGTCCCGCTGAGGACGTGCAACCGGTACACCGCCTGGTCGTCGACGGTGACGATGGCGACCTCCTCACCGGCGACGTTGGCATCCGAGTCACCCACCGCGAACAGCCAGTGAGCCTCATTGCCCTCCAGCAGGCCTGTTTCACCGAGCGGTTCCAGGGAGAGATCCTCGGAGTGGACGCCGGCCGCGCCCAGTCCGCTGGTGGTGGGGAAGGTTGCGGTGCCGTTGCGGAGGAGGACGCGCCCGGGCTCGGTCTGGCCGAGTGGCAAGGTGGAGAGGGGCGCGCCGGTGGTCCAGTCTCCGTCGTCGGAGATGCTTCCCACCAGGACCTGGATGGTGCCGCGGTCTCCGTTTCCGTTGTCATCCAGGACTACCGCGTCGGGAATCCGGTCTCCGGTGACGTCCTCCACCACGAGCGCACGCACCTCCTGCCCGGCCGCGAAGTCTCCCGCCGCGTCCAGCCTGACGCTGGTACCCTCGCGCCCCATCCTCACGCCGACGCGATCCGACTGCTCCATGGGCGCGGGGTGGTGGAGGTACACGAGGTCCAGGCGTCCGTCGTTGTTGAGGTCCGCAACGGACACACCGTTGATGAGGTCCCCCACGGGAACGTCGACGAGCGGATTGCCGATGATCTCGTCGAGGGACCCACCGTCATTCACGATCAGTTGCAGCGTGGTGCCGTGGTTGACCACCACGTCCGGGTCGCCGTCCGCGTCGAGGTCACCCACGGCGTAGGAGAGCGCGGTGGACGGCCCCACCGCCGCTCCGGCCTCCAGGTCCACCTCGAAGGCGCCGGTGTCGCTGACGGAGCCGAGCAGGAGGATGGACCCGTCCATGGTTGGGGTGGTGCCTCCCACGAGGAGGTCGGGCATGCCGTCAGCGTCGAAGTCGGCGGTGGTCACGGCGGTGATGTCGTTGAAGGAATGGCGGGTGGGAGCCTCCGTCTGATCCAGTGGCAGGATCACCAGGTCGCGCCCCACGTCGGTGGCGCACCCCACGAGAAGGGTGGGAGCGACTGGCGGGGGCAGCACATCCAGGAAGAAGGGAGCGCAATCCGTCACGGGACGCTCGTTGCGGGCGACGACGGTCTCCGTGCCGAGGAAGACCGACTCGGAGCCAACCGTGGAAACCACCACGGTCCCCGAGGGAGCGACGGCGGCGAAGTAGAGCTCGTCGACGCTGTCGCCGTCCGTGTCCGCGGCGGTGAGCGCGGCGGCGCTGGCGTCCGGGAGCAGGACGTTGGCGCCACTGTGGAAGTACCCGGCGCCGCGGTTGAGATGTGTGCGACCGAGTGCGCCGTTGGTGGAGGTGTGGCCCACGGCGAGATGCAGGTTGCCGTCGCCGGCGCGGAACGTCACGAGCCCCGACGTGGCGGTGGCGGTGTGCAGCTGGCGGGGGAGATCCAGGTCCGTTCCACAAAGCCGCGTGGCGGGGTCGACGTCCACCGTGATTTCCGACGGTGGAAACGACACGCCGTGGAGGATGGGGACCACACGCAGGCGCACCGCGGTGGCATCCATCCCCAGGTCGCGCGTGCGGTCCCAGAGGAACCGGTGCGGCCGTCCTTCGCTGCTGGAGGAGACCGCATGGATTCCCGACCCGTCGAATACCGAACCGAGCACCGCGAGGAAGCCCGCGGCGGGGGTGGCGTGACGCCAGGATGGCGGTTCCGCGTCGGGAGAATACTCAACGCGCAGGTCCACCGGCTCCGCTTCCGCCTGGGTGACGGAGTACTCGAACACCTGGCACGCGTCAGCGCGGGTGCTGGTGCGGCCGTGAAGCGTGATGGACGGCGTGCCCAGCAACACCGCTGGAACCGAGCGCGTGATGACGACGGTGCGCTCCGTGGCGCCTTCCAGCGTGACCCTCGCGCGGCCCTGGAGGAGCGCCACGGAATCCGGCACGGTGACGGACAGGAAGAAACGCTCCGCGCTGCCCGGCCCCACGTCCTCCTCCACCGTGGTGACGACGGGAGTTTCCGTTCCCAACGCAACGGACACGTCGTGGATGAGAGCGTCATTGGGGTGTGCCGCGTCCAACAGGACGAGGACCGTGAAGAGCGCCCGCTCTCCCACCACCAGTCCGCGGGATACCGGCGCCACCTCCTCGAGCGTGACGGGCGCGGGAACGATGACCACCTCTCCGGCATCCAGGCGGAGCACCTCACCCTCGGGCGGCGTCAGATCGACGATGATGTGGAAGGACTGCGCAAGCTCCGCGCGCGACGGCACGTTGAGTGTGACGGTCCAGACCATCTCGGTACCGGCGGCCACCGAGCTGGGGCCCGCCGGAACCACGCTGGTGACGACGACGGGAGCCTCTCCGCCGCCCTGCGTTTCGATGGTGATGGCGAGCTGCTGGACCGCCAACGTCTCACCGCTGTTGTTGGTGACGCGCACGTTGACCGCGGCGCTTTCCTCACCACGGTAGAGCGCGGTGACTCCCGTCGACAGCTCCGCCACCGCGGTGACGCCGCCACCGCTCGACGACGAGCTGCCCGACGAGCTTCCTCCACCACTCGAGCTGCCGCCGCCCGGACCGCCCTGGGAAGGCGGGTTGCTCCCGACGGGGGGACGACACCGGCCAGCCTCGCACGTGTAGAACACGGCGCAGTCGTCGTCGCTGCGGCACGGGGTGGCGGGGAGACACGCCAGCGTGCATCCCAGCATCAACGTCGCCACGCATGCGGCCGCGGAGCGCAAGAAGCCCATTCCAACCTCCCAATCACAGCATGTTGACGACGACACCCGCGACCAGCACACCCACGCCCACCAGCAGCACCACTGGCGCAAGCACCACACCCGTTCCCGCCGCCACCGTGCCGCCGGCAATCCCCACCTGCAGCAGCGTCAGCTTCTGGCGCACGGTGAGGGGACCGTTGCGCAGCCCCTCCGGGTTGGACCACACCGCGGCCCACATCCCTCCCGACGACGCCGCGCCCAGCGCGATCATCGCCAGCGGAATCACCGTGGAGGCAATGCCCGCGGCACCCAGCGCCATGAGAATCCGGCCCGGCCCGCCGCCTCCGCCGGCATCCTCCGCAACCGGCGGTGACGACGTTGTGGCGGGAGATGGCGCGGGTGTCGGGGTGGGCGCGGGTGAGGCGGCGGTCTGCGGCGCGGGCGTCTCGACGGGCTGCGCGGGCGCGGGAGTGGCGACGGGCGCGGTGGCGCGGCCGAGATCGCTGAGCAGCTCGACCACGAGGTCCGGAATGAGCTTGAGCAGCGCTTCCTCGGAGTCACCGGAGGCTTCCTTGCTGGCGGACGCCTCCACCTGCGCGGTGCGCGTGTTGGTGATGAACAGGTTGAACACCCACGTCTTGCCGAGGAGCCCCACGTTCCCGCCAATCAGGTAGTCCACGCCCAGCGCCCCCGCGACCTCCGCAATGCACGACGAGGACTCGCAGCTGAGCAACTGCCTCTGCTTCTCGAACCCGAGCAGGCTCTCAATCTCCTTGGTGCCCACCACGCGTGAGAAGCGACGTTGTCCCCGCACCGTGCTGACGAGCTTGGAATAGAGCAGGTCCGCGGCGTCGGGTTTCACGCCACCCTTGGCTTCAAGTGGGAGCACGGCCACGGATTGCTGCGCCACGACAGGCGCCTGCGTCAGGGCAAGGGTTGCGGCGAGGAGGACGATGTTCATGGGCAATGGAGTGCGCGTCAGGAGCGCGGACGGGCCACCATAGCAGACACTGGCGCCGCTCAGGGCGCGCCGAACAGCTGGGAAAGCATGCGGTGCCGGTAGCCCAGCTGCTGCTCAAGCATGACGCGGATGAACGGCGCGGACACCGTGTTTCCCAGCGCGCCGAGCGGGGTCTGCCACTGGACCTCGTCGGTGACGCGGCAACGGCCGTTCTCGTCGGAGAAACGGTGGTGGTGCTCCCACGACGGAAACGGCCCGCCCAGCGCCACGTCGACAAAACCACGCAACGGTTCCACCCGCGTGTAGCGGGAAGGCCAGCGCATGCGGAACGGCAGCGGGCTCATCCGGACGCGCAGCGTCACCACCGCGCCTTCGGTCACCGGCACCTCCTCGTCAATGATCACGCTGCCGTCGGGGGGCGTGAGGCGGCGGAGCGCGTCGGGGCGGAGGTGGAAGTCCCAGACGGTCCGCACCGGTGCCGCCAGCAGGATCTCCCTCGAGAAGACCGGCATGACGTCAGCCCAGCAGCTCCACGGCAATGGACTCGTACTTCTCCACCGCGCCGTAGAGGTCCGCCTTCAGCACGAACTCGTGCGCGGTATGTGCGTCGTGGATGGAGCCGGGGCCGAGCATCAGCGGTGTGCCCAGGACCCGCAGGTACGGCACGTCGGAGCCGAAACGCACCACTTCCGTGCGGAAGCCCGGCAGCGTGTGCAGCGTGATGGGGTCGCAGCCGCCGGTGCGCTCGAATTCCACGTCGGAGGGGAGCATGGCGCGCACGCGGGCTTCCATGTCCGCCAGCGGCGTCACCAGGCGGAACACCCCGCGCGCTTCCGCCTCCGGTGCCAGCACATTCTGCGCCACGCCGCCCTGCATCAGGCCAATGTTCACCGTGGTCTCGCCCATCTCGTCGGTGCGCGGCCATGACTCCGTGATGATGCGGTTCAACGTGGGCAGCAACGCGTGGATGGCGCTGTGACCCAGCTCCGGGTACGCGCTGTGACAGGCCACGCCCTTCGTCGTCAGTCGGAACGCGAGGATGCCCTTCTGGCCGCTGGCCAGCGCCATGGACGTGGGCTCCCCGTTGATGAGCCAGCGCACCGTGGGCGCAAAGCCCTTGGCCGCGGCCTTGGCTCCGTCGCTGGTGGTCTCTTCCCCGACGAGAAAGAGCAACCCCGCCCGCTTCTCCCCCCGATTGCGCAGCCGTTCCAGCGCGCAGAACATGGCCGCGGCGGGCCCCTTGGCGTCGCAGGTGCCGCGTCCGGTGAGCTTCTCCCCCGTGTCGACGGGCGGGATGTACGGAGGCACGGTGTCCAGGTGCGTGGAGAAGAGCAGCTCCGCGGGAACGGTGGGGTCCTCGGCCAGGACGTTCACGCGACCTTCCGTGGCCACCGTCTGCGTGCGCACGCGCAATCCCATGCGCTCGCACAGCGTCAGCGCGTGGGCCATGACGGCCGCCTCGTTGCCGGTGAGGGAGGGGATGCGGCACAGGTCCATGGTGAGGTCGACGACGTCCATCACATGCCCTCCAGCAGGGGATTGAGTGCGCGCGCCAGCTCCACGTCCAGCGCGGTGATGCCGCCGGCGTCCCAGGTGTGCAGGGCCAGCTTCACGGTGCGGTGGCGCAGGTCCACGTCGGGGTGGTGCTCCCGCGCTTCCGCGACCAGGGCCACGCGCTGCAGCACCTTGACCGCCGCCAGGAACGAGGGCGCCTCCACCGAGCGCACCAGCATGCGGCCTTCACGACGCCAACCGGGCATCCCGGCCAGGGCCGCGTCCAGCTCCGCGTCCGAGAGAAGCTCCATGCGGTGGGGAGTAGGCGAGGGCTGGCCCTACGCGCAAGACGGCTCAGCGCCGGACGGGATGCGCCGGGACGCAGATGGCGCGGTCCACCGAGGGATTCCGCCCATTGTTCATCAGCGACGCGCCTTGAGGCGTTCGACTTCGATTTCAAGTCGGGCGACGCGGTCGCGCAGGGGCCATGCGGCGGATCTCAGCTCGGGAGAGTCCGGCCTTCAGGTCTGCCGCAAGCCGGTCCACTTTGGCATTGAGACCCACCATCACCTTCGTGGTCTCGTGCTGTGCCTTGGCCAGGGCAACCTGACCCTCTTCCAGGTGCTTGAGGCTATCTCGCATCTGACGGAACAGCTTGAACGCCTCCGCCGGAAAAACGCGTTCGCCGCCATTCCGTTGCCGTTTCGCCGCCATGCGTCACTCCTATCGCGTCGCCATCTCGGCCACAACCGGCGTGGCGACGACGGGGGCCGCCCTGTCGGCGTCGCAACCCGATGTGGCGAGCGGGGCTCAGCGCCGAACGGGATGGGCCGGGACGCAGATGGCGCGGTCCACCGAGGGATTCCGCCCGCCGAACCAAGGGTGACGACGGGCGAGCGCACCGGCGTACGCCACCACTTCCGTGGTCATGAGCGCCAGGATGAAGCCCGCCATCACGCGCTTGGTGCGCAGTCGTCTGGCCTCATGGAGCTCAAGGCTGTCATCCGGGGGTGGCGGAGGAAGCGCGTGCTGGGGAACCGCGCCGTGGGGGACCTGGACGCTGGTGGAAGGCCGGGTCATCAGCGCCGTTATGCCCCGCGCCCCGCGCTCACGCCACCGTCAGATGCGTGAGGCGAGGGTGATTGAAACGGGGCAAGCGCCACACCTACACTCAGCGTCCCCATGGCCCTCGCAACCTCGACGAAGCTCACCGTTGCCCTCACCATCCTGGCCCTGTCGTCGTGCAGGTGCCAGGAGGATGACCTTGGAGACCTCAAGCCCAAGGCGGCAGTGGACCCCAATCCCATTGCCTTCGAGCTGCGACGCGTCGACGCCGACACGCGCATGACCGTGAAGCTCATGAACGTGGGCACCGCGGACATGGACGTGAGCAGGATTGCCATTGAGCCCGCCGACGCGCCGTTCACGGTGGTCCAGGTTCCCGGCAAGGAGATCATCCACGTCGCGGAAGGCCAGCTGGAGCCGTTCGAGGTGGTGTTCCACCCGCCGGCGCGCGGCCCGTACACCGCCAACCTCGTGGTGGAGACCAACGACCCGGACACGCCCAAGCTCCAGGTCCCCATCACCGGCGTGGGCGGTCCGCCGCGCATCAAGGTCAACCCGGAGGCCGTGACGTTTGACCTCGTGCACCAGGGCAATCCGTCGTCGCGCACGTTCACCATCGAGAACACCGGGCTGGACGTCCTGCACGTCACGGACATCACCATTGACCCCAGCAGCGACCCGGGCTTTGGCCTCGCCGTCACCGACAGCTTCCCGCGTGGCGACGTGGGCGTGGGTGAGCGCGTCACCGTCAAGGTGGAGATGTTCCCACAGGAGACCGGCGACGCGGAGGGCCTGCTGCACATCCTCTCCGACGCCGACGGCGAGCCCGACAAGGCCGTCCCGCTCACCGCGCGCGCCAACCTGGCCCCCGCGGTGAAGGTGGTGGAGAAGGTGACGCGGGTCAGCGACTACCGCACGGACCTGTATCTCGACGTGGTGCTCGACGCGTCCGAGACGGTGGAGCCCGAGGGCGAGAACTACACGCTCTCCTGGCGCATGCTGGAGCGCCCGCTCGGGAGCCAGTCCATCCTGGAGCAGACCGGCGTCGACGTGGAACGGCAGCTCTACATTGACCAGGTGGGCATCTACCGCGTCGAGGTCACGGGGACGGATTCCCGCGGTGCCACCGCCAAGGGCGAGGCGATCATCCGCGCCGTGCGCGACCTGGCGCTGCGTCTGACGTGGCAGCCCGCGCCCAACGCGCCGTGTCGCAGCGCCAGCACACCGGAGTACGAGTGCGGCAAGACCGACGTGGACCTGCACCTGGTGGCCCCAGGAGGCACGCTGGGCGACTACTTCGCGGGATGCGCGGGACAGGCGGGTTGTGATGACCGGTGTCGTCCCACGCAGTCCGGCGCGGTGTGTCGGAGCCAGGGGCTGGATTGCAGCTACGCCAACCGCAACCCGGACTGGGGCACGCTCACCGACGTGGATGACGACCCGCGCCAGGACATTGACGACGTGCGCGGCGAGGGACCGGAGATCATCTCGCTGAACAATCCGGTCGAGGGCGACTACGTGGTGCAGGTGCATTTCTGCAACGACCGCCTGGAAGACGAGGGTGCGGTGGCGCAGGTGGAGGTCTTCTTCCACGGCGAGCCGGCGCCCGTCCCGGTGCTGGGACCCGTGCAGCTCCCGACGGAGGGCAGCCTCTGGCTCGCGGGCATTGTGCACTACAACCCCAACGCGTCCCCGCGCTTCACCATGACGGACTTCAACGCCAGTCCCGCCATCGTCGACGGGCCGGCGGATCTCTGCACGCAGTGAGCGCGCGAGGAGACGGATGCCCACCACGCGGAGCAAGACCCGGCGCAAGAAGACCGCTTCACGACGGAAACAGCCGGCCCCCGCGCCGGTGACGACGACACCCTCCGAGCCGCCACGTCCCTCCTGGCTGGACGAGGTGCTGGCCACCACGACGACCGGACAGCTCCCGCCCGTCTCGTATCCCGGCGGTCCCAGCGCGCGCCCGGACCGTCCCCCGGTGCCGCCGCGTCCCGGTTTTGGCGAGCAGCTCACCATGAACCTGGTGGGCCGTCCGTCGGTGCGCTTGGAGCTGTACCGGGAACCGCCCGTCCAGGAAGGCGGCGCGGAGATAGACATGTGCGCCGGCTGCGACGTGGATTGCTGCAGCGGTCACGTCATCCCGGTGAACATGTTCGACGCGTGGCGGCTCCGCAGCGTGCTCAACATCCCGTTCAGCGAGTTCCTGGGACTCGTTCCGTACCAGGGCACCGCGCCCACGCACTACGTGCGCATCGGGCTGCAGAAGTTCGCGCTGGTGCTGAAGCGGCGTCCGGACCGGAGCTGCGCGTTCCTGTTGCGCGTGGGCTCGCAGCGTCGGTGTGGCGTGCATGCGCTGCGACCCGACGCGTGCCGCATCTTCCCGTTCCTCCCCGACGCGGAGATGCAGCGCACGCAAGCCGGCAACGCCATGGTGCAGATGCACCCCAGCCACTGTCCGTGGCGCTGGCCGGAAACGCCCGAGCACAAGGCGCGCGTGCTGCAGGACATTGCCGACAACCAGGAGCACCGCAAGCTGGACCGCGACGTGCTCTCCATGTGGTTCTGGGCCATCGGCGTGCCCAAGACCCCAGACGACTTCTTCGCGTTTCTCGAGGAGGAGCTGCCCCGTCGCATGCTCCGACCGCACGAGCCCAGCAAATACGTCACATCCTTGTGGTGACCCATGCGCACGTCCGTGCTGCTGGCCTTGTTGCTCGTGGGGTGCTCGCGCCCATCCGCGGCGCAGCAGACGACGACGTGTGGTGGTCCCGCCAACATGGCCCCGGTTCCCGACGGCGGGGCGGGCGTCCCGGTGGTGGCGTACATCACCGAGAGTCGCGGATACCGGCATGACGTGCTGCCGCACTCCGTCGACGTGCTGCGCGAGCTGAGCACCGGCGCGTTCGAGCTGCGACACTTCGAGTGCGCCACGGACGTCGTCACCGAGCAGGCGCTGCGGAACGTGGACGCGCTGGTCTTCTACACGACGGGCGAGCTGGACCTCACGGACGCGCAGAAGGCGTTGCTGCTGCGTTACGTGCGCGACGGCGGTGCGTTCGTGGGGCTGCACAGCACTTCGGACACGTTCTACAACTGGCCGGAGTGGGGCGAGCTCCTTGGCGCGCGCTTCCGGGCCCATCCCTGGCACGAGGACGTGGGCGTGGTGGTCCAGGGCCAGCCGCATCCCGCCACCCAGCCACTGCCGCAACCGCTGCACCTCACCGACGAGATCTACGAGTTCCGTGACTTCCGCCAGGATGCGCTCAGCGTGGTCCTGTCACTGGACACCACGACGGTGGACATGCAGGCCAATGGCGTCGTGGTGGAGCCGTGGGGATTCCCGCTGGCGTGGACGCAGACGTACGGGCAGGGCCGCGTGTTCTACACGGCGCTGGGGCACGGCGCGGTCTGGGATGATGCGAACTACCGTCGTCACGTGCTGGGCGGAATCCGCTGGGCGCTGGGGCTGTGAGGTGAGCACGTGGTGGAGGCCTTCTCCCACGTGAGCGGTATCCCTTCCGGTTGCTCATCGGCATTGCAGACGTCGTCGTGAGCGGGCCACGACCTGGAGTGCGGCGGGCCCTCGCCGCCCTGGCCAGCGCCGA
>JBFMGU010000191.1:0-20575 GCA_040752415.1 Myxococcota bacterium | reverse complement strand
CCAATTCCCGTCGTCACGAACCACTGGGCCCGGGGCTGACCATTGCCGGCCACCTTCACCGTTCACGCGGTACCGGCAACGGGCAGCCCCTACATTGCTGTCCGGTCCTCCGTCGCGTTGAACCGGTGGGGCCGGTCGCATCGCGTGCCGTTTTCCGTCGTCATGACAGCGCGGCCCGGGGCTGACCATCGCTGGCCACCTTCACCGTTCACGCGGTCCCGGCAACGGGCAGCCCCTACATTGCGGACCCCTTCTCCAGGTCAGAGGACGCACGCGACGGCGTCACGCAGCACCACACCACGACGGCGGCTGGCGTCGACCGCTCGGAGCTCCTCCTCGCAGCGGTGTGCGGGCGCGCCGCCTCAGCGACGACGACGGGCGTGACGCACCAGCAACACCAGACCGAATGCGAGCAGCGGTGAGAAACCACGCGAACCCGTGCTGGCGTGGACGCACGACAGCACGCTGCGCGCCTCCGGCTCCTCGTCGACGTCGCCGCCGGCGCCGCCCGCGGGATTGCACGCAATGGTCAGCGAGTAGCTCATCCCGGCCCCCACCGTCGGCGCCACGCGGATGTGGTGCGCTCCCGCGACCAGGTTGGGCGCACTGACCGAGGTGTTCGCACCCGTGGCGGTGGCGTCGGGGAGGGCCGCGCCGTTGGCGTCCAGGATCTCCAGCTGCACCTCGCCGCTGGCCTGCACCGAGGCCACCAGCTCGTCGCCCTCACGCACCTGCACCTTGAAGTGGTCCTCGTCCTGCAGCACGTAGCTCTGGGTCTGACCGCAGAACATCACCGCCGCCTGCGCGGGCGTGTTGTTGGGCTCGGCGTTGTCGTCCTGGCCGCCGTTGTTGTTTCCTCCGCCGTTGCAGGCCACCCGCAGCGTGTACGCGCCCCTGCCGCCGCCGGTCTGCTGCACCAGGATGCCCAGGGCCGCGGCGGGCGCGTTGAGGATGATCCGCTCGTCGAGGGCCGGGCCGCTGGCCAGCGCAATGAGGTCCGCGGTGTTGGGGCCGGTGGCCACGCGCATCTCCAGGTTGGCCTGCTCCGTGGAGTCCGCGTCCAGCTGCAGCTGCGTGCCCTCCGCCACCGTGAGCGAGAACCAGTCGGGGTTGCCCGGCAGCGAGATGAGCGAGAGCGACGCGCCGCAGCCCACCGGCGTGGCCTCGCCAAAGGAGTCGTTGGGCTCGCTGGTGTCGTCGTCGCTGGTGACCGGTCCGTCGGTGACGGTGACCGAGTACCGCGTGGTCACCTTCTCGTTGCCCGCGGCGTCACGCGCACGCACCGTGAAGCCGTACTCGCCGGTGGGCACGGTGATGGACCACACGTAGCTGGTCCCGAGCGAAGAGCAGGTGGCGCCCTGGTTGGTGGGGCAGGGATAGGTGCTGGCGCCGTCGTTCCACAGCAGCTCCACGCTCTCCACGCCCACGTTGTCGGTCACCGTGGCCGCCACCTCCAGCGTGCCCGCGGACAGCGTGGCTCCGTCGGCGGGGCGGTTGATGATCACCTGCGGATCCTGCGTGTCCGCCGGCGGGCCCGAGCCGTCGTCGAGGTAGATGGTGCGCTGCGGCGTGATGGAGAGGTGCCCGGCCTGGTCGGTGGCGCGGATCTGGAAGGGCCGCTCCCCCGTGCCCACCGGCAGCGACCAGGTGAAGGTGCTGCCGTTCTGCGTGCAGGTGACGCCCTGGCGCTGGCTGGGGCAGCCAAAGGCCTCATTGGTGTAGGGCCACACCAGCTCCACCGCGTCCAGCGCCACGTCGTCGGAAGCGTTGGCCACCACCTCGATGGTGCTGTTGGCGGGGAGCACCGCGCCGTCGTCGGGGCTGACCACCGAGACCACGGGCGGGTTGTTGTCCTCGGGCGGAGGCGTCCCGTCGCCCAGCGTGATGCTCACCGCCGCGCTCAACGTCTCATTGCCCGCCGCATCCCGCGCGCGCGCCTGGAAGGAACGCGTGCCGGTGCCCACCCGCAACAGCCACGTGGCGGTGTTGCCGGTGCGCGCGCAGTTCACGTTCTGGCTCTGCATGGGGCAGGGGAAGATGTTGCCGGTGTAGGGCCAGATGAGCTCGATGTCCTGCACGCCCTGGTCGTCGTTGGCTTCCGCCACCACCTCGATGGTGCTGTTGGCCGGCAGCGACGAGCCGGTGGTGGGGCTGGTGAGCTGGATGGTGGGCGGCACGGTGTCGGTGGGACCGCCGCTGCTGCTGGAGCCGCCGCCCGTCGAGGGGCCCAGCTTCTCCAGCATGATCTGCACGGAGTTCTGGCTGTCGCGGTTACAGATGCAGTCGCGCGTCTGGTACTCGCCGCACTGCGCGTCCACGTTCTGGAAGCTCTTGGCGCCGCACCCGTTCAGGTACGTCATGGGGTCCTGGCACAACAGCTCATGGTCCAGCGAGAAGGAGTGGGCAATCTCCTGCGCCGCCACCTCGCACAGCACCTGCGCGCTGTTCCCGATCACGTCGGCAAACACGTAGACGATGGCGCTGTCGATCACGTCGCAACCGTAGGGATCGATCGGCGCCACGCCGCCCACGCCGCTGGGAAGGCCCAGCTGGTCGGGGCTGCCGCCCACCACGCACTCCACGTGCGCGCGGCTGGGCTCCACGTCGGTGACCTCCACGTTGAAGCGTGCGAACTGCTCCCGGATGCAGTCCATCATGGCGTTCCAGGTGGTGTTGCTGCCGCCAAACGCGTCCACGTACGCGCTCTGCCCGGGGACGATGGAGGAGATGTTGGCGCCGGAGTTGTCCTGGCCGCGGTAGTAGGTGCCGCCGTTGCGGTTGATGAAGATGGGCACCGGCGGTCCGCCCGGCGCGTAGATGGCACGGGTCTGGCCCGGCGGCGGCGCGTACTCGCGCGGGATGGGGACGTAGATGCCCACGCGCGGCGTGGCCAGGAGCGCCTCCCGGGCACGGGCCTCCAGCGCGGCACTGGTCAGCTCCGCGTGCTCCGCCAGCGCGGGAAGGGCCGCGGTGGACAACGCTGCCAATGCCATGACGACGGGAAAGCGCTTCATCCGGATGCTCCTCTGGGCAGGCCAGGCGAAGGGAACGCTAACAGTGCTTCCTGCCTTGCCCATCCTCCCGGTGTTCTAGGTTCCGCCGACGCTGGATGCGTTGCGTCAAAATGGGCCGCCCAGGGCGTAGACCGCCACGTACTCGAAGCGCTCCATCATGCGGGAGCTGCGCAGTCCCACCTGGGCGCCGGAGAAGCGATTGTCGGAGGTCTGGATGGTCAGGCTCCCCACCGAGCACAGCACCTGGTTTCCGGAGATGCCGCCGCTGACGCGGTAGGGGTGCAGCGGTTGCACGTCGGAGAACAGGGAGGACTCCGCGTCGGCGCCGTTGCTGGTCCCGTCCTGCAGGTCATGGAGCTCGACGGAGCCGCTGGCGAAGACGCTGTACTGGTGCGCCACCACGCACAGCCAGCCGGTTCCTTCGTCGTCATCCAGGCGGAACACCGGGCCGGCGTGGTTGGGAGTCGAGGTGAAGTCCACGGGGACGACCCGGGTCTCCACCACCACGTCCTCCACCTGGATGGAATCATGCACCAGGCGCGCCCCCACCTCGTCGGAGGACTGGTGCAGCACGTCGTCGGAGACCCACCAGTTGCCGCCCACCGTGTACCAGCGGGGATGCAGGCTGTTGCCGGCGAAGGCATCAAAGAACACCAGCTCGTCGCCGCTGCGCTGGGGCCGCGGGTCGCAGGCGTCGCCCACCTCGTCAAAGTCGCCCAGGTTCGCCTGGTCCGCGTTGGGGACGCCCGGGCAATTGTCGCAGGTGTCACCCACGTCGTCGTCGTCCTCGTCATGCTGGCTGGGGTTGAAGTCTTCCGGGCAGTTGTCCAGGGCGTCCGGCGTCCCGTCCTCATCCCAGTCCTCGCCCATGTCCCCGCTCGAGGAGGACGACGACGATGAGGACGACGATGACGACGATGACGACGATGACGACGCGGTGGAGCTGCTGCCGGCCGACGAGCTGGAGCTGCTGCCGACGGTGGCGGAGCTGACCGCGCTGCTGGAGGAGGCTGCGCTGCTGCTGGAGGACGAGGTGGAGCCCGCGGTCCCCCCCGACGAGCTGACCGCCGCGCTGGAGCCCACGCCCCCGCTGGACGACGACACCGCGCCGCTGGTGGCATTCCCCGACCCGCCGCCCACGTCGCCGGTCATGCTGCCGGCGGAAGACGCGCGACACACCCCGGCGACGCACGTGCCGGCGGAGCACTCCCCGTGGTCGGAGCAGCGCTGCAGGCAGCGTCCTTCCACGCACGCGTAGCCGCTGGTGCAGTCCTCGGGCAGCTCGCAGACAAAGGTGCCGGAGGCGGGGTCCGAGCACGCAACGCCGGACACCAGCAGCATCAAGACCGTTCCCCGCATGGCTGCCTGGGCGCGGGGAGAAGGTGCCCATGTGGCTCGTGGCACGAGGGCAAGCGTAGACCAGTGACACGGACGTCGCACCGCCAGGACGTCGGTCGCCTGGCGTCCTCCGACGAAGTGAGGACCAACCGAGCTGGTGCGACAGCCCGCCGCGCGGTGCGGCGCACCCGAGTCCCCGTGCGGCATTTCTTTCATGGACGCCGCGTCGGGGAGGACGCTAATCGGTCGGGGCGCCTTGTCGCGGAGGCAATCCATGGAGACGCAGACGGAAGCTCCGTCGGAGCAGGCGGCGCCACCGGCCACGGCGGGACAGGTGGTGATGGCCGCACTGGTCGGTGTGGGACTGGCGCTGGTGCTCATCATCCCGCCGCCCATCCACATCATCACCGGGCCGTTGGGGCCGCTGATTGGCGGGATGTTGGCTGGTTCGCGGGTGCGCGCGCGCTCCGGTCACGCCGCGCTCATTGGCGCCGTGATGGGGGTCCTGGTGGCGACGGGAGTGGGCCTGGTGGGCGCGGTGGTGCTCTCCCGCGTGGCGCCCACGGAAGGCGGGGACGGCGGCATCCTCTCCAGGCTGCGCGAGCCGCCGGTGATGGCGGGTGTGCTGATGGGCGTGTGGCTCTACACCACCGTGCTGGGGTTCCTGGGCGCATTGCTGGGCGGGTTCATCAAGCGCAGCACGTGATCCTCCGCCCGACGACGGATGCGCCGCGCGGAACCTCCCCCGGGCCGGTGTTGTCACCCCCTCGCAACCCCACCGCGAGGTGACCCATGGCAGGCAGCGCGCCCGTCGAGCCGGGGCGTTCCCGGGGCAGGTCCCTGGACGCCACCATCAACCTGGTCCCGTGCATTGACCTGCTGTCCAGTCTCATTGCCTTCCTGCTGATGACGGCGGTGTGGACGCAGTTGGGAACGCTCACCGCCGCGGCCGGAGGCACCGGTCCCTCGGAAGGTTCCCCTCCCGCCGAGTTGGAGCTGCGGGTCTCACGCGAGAACTTTGGCCTGCGGTGGAACGGCGCCCGTCGGGAGGCGCGCGACCTCAAGGGATTGCGCGTGGAATTGGAGGAGCTGCGCGCGGGGATGCCCCATGCCGCGCCGGTCCGCGTGCTGCCCGACGACGAGGTGCCCTACGAGCTGCTGGTGGGCGCCATGGATGCGTGCGCGGCGGCCGGACTGCCGCAGGTCACGGTGGCCTCGCCGTGAGGCTGGTGACGGTGGAGGCTTTGCGGCTCTCGGTCCATACGTCGTCGACGGCCTGGCTTTTCGAAAGTCGCGAATGAACCAAGGTGTAGGTGCTCGCCCCATTCGAGAGCGGGCTCGCCTGATTCGCTTGATGCAACGGAACGGCGCGCAGCAGGGAGTGGGATCTCATCCGAAGAAAGTTGGAAGGAGCGGGACGGCCACAGCGACTCCCCCGGTGAACAGCACGCTTCACCGGAGGCAAGATGGTTGACGCTCTCAATGTCCTTGAAGATGACGACGCCCATTGCGTCGCGACGTGGAATGGCCTGCTCCTCCTCATTCTTCGCGGTGGAAGCACAGCGGATCTGCGTCGCATGCACACGGTGATTGCCCGAGGTACGTCGTCATGGAAGGGCAGGAAGGTGGGGATGGTGGTGGTGGTGGAACGGAACTCCCCGCTTCCAACGGCTGAGGCCCGCGCGGAGCTCATGGAGGGGCGGCGCCTCTATGCGGACCGCCTGGCCGCCGTGGCCGTGGTCTATGAGGGCAACGGATTCCGTGCGGCCACGGTTCGCAGCATCGCCACGACGCTCAACGCATTGACCAAACGTCTCCTGCCTGAAGAGGTCTTTGACCGCGTGGACCACGCGGCGGATTGGGTGTGCGCCCAACTTCGCGCGACCGAGAACGTCAACCTGGCGAGCGTGGAGGTCCAGGCTGCAGTCAACCACGCGCGTGGATTGCGTCGCAGGCAGGGCACTGCTGCGTAGACGGATTCGATCTGCCAGCAGCGGCCAGGAGGCGTTATTCGCGCGGGTGATTGTCAGGGTGTGGCTCCTCATCCGGACGCCCCACCCGACGAGGGCCCTCCAGTCGCGAAGTCCCTGCCTATGAGATTGGGTGCGGCTCTTTTGGGACCCAAGAGAGCGGCACCGCGCTGCTGTCGTACCGTCCTCGGGTTGAGGCGTCAGCATGAGAGCCGCGCCCTGTTGTGATGACAATCCGCATGCGCAAGGAGGTAGCGGCCCGCTCCAAAGTCTAATGGCAACGAAGGAATACGATGTCTAGGTGGCCCGCCCCCATTCACAGGTGCCCCAATCGCAGCGGCGGGTGAGCCCGCCGAGGGCATCCCTGGACCTGATACGCGTGGGAGCTCCAAGCGTTGTTCGCACGGACGCCGCGCGGCGGAGCTGGCGCCGGGGCCAGGAACGCGCAGCTCTCCCGCGTGGCATCCGCTGTGTCCCCTCCGAGCGGAGTCCTCACGCTGCGCGTGAACAGCGCTTTGACGCAGGGCCGAGGCCGGACGCGCCGGTGCTTGGAACCACGACGGTGGCTTCGCCGGCACTGGCCTTCACCGGTGGGACGTTCGCCAGCTGTTTGGCAGCCTCGTCGTGAAACGCCAACGTCACAGGGGGTTCGTGGCGCGTCGGACACACGCACGGGTCGTTGTGCGAGGCGGGCGGGCCACATTGCCTCAAGCACCAACCCGGTGGCACGGGCACGCCGCCCCAGTTGGGGCGTGCATTTCGCGCGAGCCGTACGACGAACCAGGCGCTGGCATGCGCTCTGCACCCGCGGCGCTCCCACGCGACTCCACCAACGCTGGCGGGTCGTGAGCACCAAGCGCGAAAGGAGCGCCTTCGACGCGTCCCGGGTGACGAGCGCAACATGGCCATGCCGTCCGCAGCACACACCACACGTCCAGGCTCGTCCGTCGGAGCGCAGCGCGCAAGCAGCGTGGCGCTGGCGGGCCTGCGCGAGGTATTGCTCCGCTACTTGAGTGCGCTCAACGTCGAGATGCTCCTGGGTCGGGCCGTGGCAAGGAGCGGTCTCAGCCCCCAGGACATCCAAATGTCCGACGTGGAACGGATGGTCCCCGAGCTCCAGGTGGCCCTGAAATTGTTCTGCCGCCCCGACGCCATCGAGAACCTGCTGGCGGACCTGCGTCAGTACGTCACGCCCTCCGAGAGTACGGACCCGCCGCCGCGGTGATTCGTCTCAACTTCGCCGTGGCGTCGGGTTGATTTCACCTGCGCCGCCATCCAGGCGCAGCAGGTCGTCCGTGGATTGCAGCACGCGCAGCGCCTCGAAGTTGTGGGCCTGCCAGCGCAGTCGACGGTCATAGTGGAGGACCAGGGGGACGGTGCGGGCGTGGGCTTCCTGTATCCCGTGAAGCAGCACGGCGATGGTGGAGGAGTTGAAGTACGTCAGCTCCTCGAAGTGCATCTCCACGCGCACCCCCCGCTGCCGCGCGTGCGCCAGCTGCAACTCCAGGAAGGGCTGCAGGGTTGTCGCCGGATTCTGGTTGTTGCTCCGCCCGCGCCAGCGCAGGTGGATGGCGCCGGGGGCGGCGGTGTCGACGTCGATGGAGAGGTCTCCCAGGGTGAGTTGCTTCACAACCGTGCTCCCGCGTTCATGCCAGCTGTTGGACTGCAACCCGCAGAACGTCTCGTTGCATCCTGTGCGCGGCAACCGGGAACTCCGGGAAGGAACCGCGCTCGCCCGTGGTTGAAAGCCACGCCGGCGCGTGGACGGGGGGAAATGCCACGCGCAATCACGCCCGGAGTGAAGACACCATGAGCCAGGAACTGGCGCTCAAGCTGGAACCGAATTGGTGCACCATCAAGGACATCTGGGATGTCTCCGTCGACTTCTTTGGGCGCGAGGGACTGGGACCGGATGCCGCCTATGCGTTGTCGATGGTGACCCAGGAGCTGCTCGAAAACGCCGTGAAGTACGGGCGCTTCTCCAGCTCCGACAAGATCGACCTGGGCATGAGGATTGGCGAAGGCGATGTGACCATCGAGGTGAAGAGCCCGGTCTCCCCCGACGACGATCAGCTGCGCCACCTGGACGACACCATTCAGTGGATCCGCGGGTTCCAGGATCCGTTCGAAGCCTACGTGGACCGGCTCAAGCTGCTGTCCACCCAACCGCAGCGCGAAGGCGGCAGTGGCCTGGGACTGGTCCGGATTGCCTACGAGGGGCAGGCCATCCTGGACTTCTACGTCGACGAGTCGGGCGTGCTGGCCATCTCCGCCGTGCACCGGCGTTAGTGCCTTTTCCGGGAGCTGACCCATGGAACGAAGCGTCTTTACCGAGAAGACCCTGCAGATCGAGGTGGAGGAGACCACGGACACCGTGCACTTGCGGTGGACGGGGCGCAGCAACGAGCGGGAGCCCGGGCGGTTCCTGGCGCCCATCCTGGACCGGGCCCTGGCTTCCGCGGAGGCCAGCGGAAAGCTGTTGGTGCTGGACTTCCGGGCGCTGGACTACATGAACTCCTCCACGTTCACGCCCCTGGTGCGTTTGATGGAGTCCGCGCGCACCGGCCTTGCGCGCGTACGCATGGTGTACCGCTCCGGTCTGAAATGGCAGCAGCTCAGCTTCTCCGCGATGAAGGTCTTCGAGACGCTGGATCGCCGGATTGAGCTGCGTGGGGAATGAGACGTGGCCGCCACCAGCACCACCACCCTGCGCGGGACCCTGTTCCAGGAAGGCCGTCCCTGCGGCGTGACGCTGGGCTACGCGTCCAACGTCTCGGTGTACGTGGCCCTGGGCGCTTCACCGCCGGAGCCCCCGCGGCAGTTCGACGCGCTGGACGTGGAGGTGGACAGCCAGACCTTCCGGTTCAGCCGGTGTCGGCTGGAGCCGGACGCACCGGAAGGCTTCACGGGTCGGCTGGTGTTCCTGGATGACGTCTACGACTTCCGCGCGCTCTTCCGGGAGAAGCGGTTCGTGGACATCAAGCGGTCCTTCCACAACCTTCCCCTGTTCCTGCAGCAGCGGGAACGCATCCAACCGGCTTTCCGCGAGTACACCGCCAACACCACGTTCGACCTGTCCGTCTACAAACGGTTCTTCTCGGAGCAGGACCGGTTGTGCGCGCTGGAGGCGCCGGTGGTCCGGGACGCGGCACAGCGGGCCATCATCCGTGCGGAGGGGCCCGCCTTCGTGCGTTTCCTCGACCAGTCCCTGGAGTCCCTCAAGGAAGTGACCGCGGGCTTCGACAAGGAAGATCACGAGCGGCACGGCTTCTATTTCCGACGTCACGTTTGGGAGTTCATCCTCGGTTCCGCGTTCCTGGCCCGCACCAACCTCAAGCCGCGCGGTTATGCCGGGGACTCCCAGATGATGCAGATGATCTACGAGAACGCCTACCAGGGCACCACGGTGTTCAACCGGCTGCTGCACAAGCACCCGCTGGATTCCGCGGCGGCGCAGGCGGTGCGCAACCGTCGCGCGCTCATTGCCGGGTTGCTGCGCCAGGTGCAGGAGCGCTTCCCGCAGCGCGGCGACGAGCCCTTCCGTTTCATGTCCGTGGCGTGCGGCCCCGCCTGGGAGCTGCGGGACGTGGTGCTGGTGGCGCGCGACGTCCACCGCCTGGAGTGCACGTTGCTGGACCAGGACCCCATGGCATTGGCGGCGGCACGGGAGGGCATCCGTGAGCTGGAGCGGATGGGCGCGTTCCAGCTGCGCGTCAACGTGGTCAATGAGTCCGTGCGCACCATGCTCAAGACGCCCAACCTGCGTGACCTCTGGGGGCGGTTCCGCTTCATCTATTCCATGGGCCTGTTCGACTACCTGACGCCGCCGGTGGCGCGCACGGTGCTGGCCCGCCTCTACGAGTTGCTGGAGCCGGGCGGGACGCTGGTGGTGGGGAACTTCCACGTCGGAAATCCCACGCGCCTGTACATGGAATACTGGATGGACTGGGTCCTCTACTACCGCACGGAGCAGGAGTTCCTGGCGCTGACCGAGGGACTGCCCGGCGCGGACGCGCGCATCACCTTCGAGGAGACGGGCGCACAGATGTTCCTGCAGGTCACCCGACGAGAATGAGCTCATGAGGGAAGCCATGGCCGTTGACGGACTTGCACATGTCACCGCCCACCCCGCGCCCACGCGGGCCGCTGCCGCGGCGGTTGAGCACGAGGCCTCGGGTTTTGGCCTCCACCTCAACGGCATCATCCATGACTGGTCCCGCATCATCACCGCGCTGGGAATCAGCCTGATCCCGCTGTTCGGCGTGCTTGACTACTTCACCATGCCCACCAGCCTGCTGCCGCGCTTCTGGGGCTACCGCGCCGCCACCACGCTGCTGGTGGTGGCCCAGTACTTCGTGATCCGCAGGACGCAGCCGGGTCGCCTTTCCCACCTGCACGGTTACGTCTTCTCGCTGGTGGTGGGCGGGATGATCGTGCTGATGACCCGCGACCTGGGGGGCTTCGACTCCGCTTACTATGCAGGTCTCAACCTGGTGATCGTCGCGGTCAACGTGTTCCTGCCGTGGCGCGCCATCCACTCCGCGCTCAACGGCCTGCTCGTCATCGCCATGTACCTCCTGGTCAACGGCCTCGGGTCGCCGGGCCATGCCTCGGACTTCCTGGTCAACAACCTGTTCTTCCTCGTCGCCACGGTGGTGATCGTGGTGGCCATCACCCACCGGAAGCACCTGCTGATCGCCAACGAGTTCTGGGCCCGGGAGGAGCTGCTGCGCACCAACCGCAACCTGGACGCGTCCCGGACGGAGCTGCGGGCCGCCCGTGACGCGCTGTGGGGCGAGATGGAGATGGCCAAGCACATCCAGACCGGCTTGTTGCCGCGCAGCCAGAAGCTGGGACCCTATGACGTCACCTCGGTCATGCATCCCGCCGCGGAGGTGGGCGGCGACTACCACGACATCATCCGCACGTCGTGGGGTGAGAAATGGGTGGGGATTGGTGACGTGTCCGGCCACGGCGTGGAGTCCGGGCTGGTGATGATGATGACGCAGACGGGGATCTTCTCGGTGGTCAACAACTTCCCCGGATTGTCCCCGTCCCACGTGCTGCGCGCGGTCAACGCCGCCATCCGCGAGAACATCTCCCGCCTGGGCGTGCGTCGCTACGTGACCCTCTCCGTCATCCGCCTGGACGACTCCGGCATGTGGATGGCGGGCAAGCACCAGGACGTCCTCATCCTGCGGGCGGCCACGGGCGACGTGGAGGAGGTGCCCACCGAGGGGTGCTGGGTGGGCGTGGTGGATGACCCGCAGGGAGCGGTGCCGGACAAGTTCGTTCCGCTCCACCCGGGCGACGTGGCGCTGCTCTTCACCGACGGAGTGACCGAGGCCACCAACCCCGCGGGAGAGTTCTACGGCCAGGAACGACTGGTCCAGGCGCTCAAGCGCATGGCCCGCGCGCCCGGCGCCGCGGCGGTCCGCAACATCCTCGACGACGTGCAGACCTTCATGGCGCGTCAGGACGACGACATGACCCTGGTGCTGCTGCGGCACACCGGTTGCCTTGGCAAGTGGGACGACACCTGAGGATGGAGGCGGAGATGCCAGCGCGCGACGATCTGAGATTGCTGGTGCTGGGCGCGGCGGAGGAGCCCCGCCTGCAGGGGCTGCCGGGTTTCAGCGTCCGGACCGTGCGCGCGGCCCGGGAGGCGGTGCAACGGATTGCGGGAGGAGACGCGGACTGCATTGGCGTGGTGTGCCAGCCGTGGCCCGGCTCTGACTCGCTGCGCGTCCAGCACGCCTCCGAGGAGACCACCATTCCGCTCGTCCTGTTCGTGGATCCACGACGGGAGGGCGCCGCGGAAGCGGTGTCGCTCCTGGGCGCGGACGCCGTGGTGGACCTGAGCTGGCCGCCGGCGTTGCTGGCCCAGGCGCTGCGCGCGTCGGTACAGCGCGTGCAGACCGGGCGCGTGGTGGTGGACATCCAGCGCCAGGTCCTCCACGTGGCCGCCGGGCAGGTGGTGCAACTGGAGAGCAACGCCCTGCGGGATGAGCTCACCGGTCTCTACAACGTCCGCCACTTCCGCCAAGCGCTCGCCCAGGAGCACGCGCGTTGTGAGCGGCACGGTCGCAGCTACGGGTTGCTCAGCGCGGACCTGGACAACCTGCAACACCTCAACGCCACCCGGGGACAAGAGCTGGGCTCCCGTCTGCTGGGTGAGGTGGGCGGCGCCATCCGGTCGGAGCTGGGGCCGCGCCACCAGGGGTTCCGCGTGGGAGGCGACGAGTTCATGATCCTGATGCCGGAGGCCGACACCACCGCCGCGCTGGCCTTGGCGCACCGCCTGCGTGAGCGCGTGTCGGGCTTGCGGGTGCCGGAGGGCGCGGAGCCCGTCCGCCCGTCGCTGAGCCTGGGCGTGGCCTCGTACCCGGCGCACGGGAGGACCAGCGGCGACGTGGTGGCGCACGCGGACCGCGCGCTGTTGCGCGCCAAGGCGCGGGGCAAGAACCAGGTGGACGCGGGTGCGGTCCCCTGAACGTGACGCCGGCTGCACCGCGACGCCCGGTCGCGATGTCGCGCCAACGCAGCCCGCGCACGCTGATCACGACGACACCCGAGGAGTCACCGGCGTCGCAGCAGTGTCCTTTGCGTATCTCTCCCTGCGGCGCTGCCCTGGGCGCGCGCGCAACCAACCACCTCGCGGGTAGACCGTGCGTCGATCCACTTCCTCCCCTTCAGAACCGGACCGCGCGACGCGCGCCACGTCGGTGCTGGCCCCCTGCGACCCGCGCCAGGCTGGCGCTTCGCGGGTGGACGCTGCCACGCCACCGGACACACCCGGCCTCCGTCCCTTGCGCATGCTGCTCCTGGCACTGACGCTCCTGGGTGCCGCCTGGTGCCTGGGCCACGCGCTGGGCGGTGCCACCGCAACCCACGCCACCGCCGGGCTCGAGGTGGCGCTCGGTGTGCTGTGCGTGGTGCTGCTGCGAGCACGGGAATGGCGGAGACCGTGGCGGGGGCCGGTGCCGCTGGCGGCGGAAGTGGCGGCGTTCGTCGTGATCGGTTTCGGGCTTGCGGATCCCTGGAGCGCGCTCCCGCTCCTGGGCGCCGCGGCCATGACGCAGGGCATGCAGCAGCGCCCGCGGATCTCGCTCCCCACGCTGGTCTGCTCCGCGCTGGGCCTGGTGGTGCCGGGGGTCGCGGGAACATCGTCGTCGCTGGAAGTCCCGGGAGCTGCTCACCTGCTCGTCGGGGTGGTGTCCACGCTGGCACCGGCGTGGGCCTCGGGCGTGGCGTGCCGGCTGTTGCTCCGCTCCCTGGCGCGCCGGGCTGCGCTCACCCGGGCGGGCGTGGCCCTGGCCACCGCGCACAACCGCGACGCGCTCCAACATGTCGCGGCCCGCGCTGCGCTCGAGGTGTTGGACGGGCACGCGGGGTGTCGTGTGTCGGTGGCCTGGGTTGCAAGCCGCACCTGGCGGTGGACGGGTGCGGTGGGGGAGCGGGCCTGGGAAGTTGACGCGCTCTCGCCGCTGGGCACGCCTCCGGGCGCCGCCTGGTCCGCGGTGCTGCGCGGCCGGCCCCAGTCCGCGAGCGGCGCGGAAGCCCGGCGTTACGCTCACGCCATGGGGCTCCCGCTCCTGCAGTGGCACCTCCGCCTCCAGCCGGTGGTGACGCACGGTGAGGTGGTGGGCCTGCTGGTGGTGGAGACGCCGGAAGCGCCGTCCGCCGCGTGCCGGGAAGCGTTGCAGGACCTCAGTGCGCAGGTGGCGTCGACGTTGGACGGCCTGGCCCTGCGCGAACAGGCCGAGACAAGGGAGGCCCGTTTCCGCGCGTTGCTGAACCACTGCTCCGACGTGATCTGCGTGCTCGGCCACGACACCACCATCCTCTGCCACAGCGGCTCGACCCAACGTGTCCTCGGGTACGCCCCGGACAGCATGGTGGGACTGCGCCTGGTGGAGCTGCTGCACCCCGAGGACACCGCGGTCTTCGTGGAGAAGTTCGCGCTCCTGGTGCCGCAGCGCGAGGGAACGCTGACGGTGTGCGTGCGCTGGCGCCAGTGCGACGGAGGCTGGCGACACACCGAGCTGCTCCTCAACAACTGCCTGCACAAGGAAGGCGTGAACGGGGTGGTGGTGACGTGCCGGGACGTCCAGGAGCGGCGTCGCCTCGAGGACCACCTCATGTTCCAGGCCTTCCACGACCCGCTGACGGCGCTGGCCAACCGCGCGCTGTTCAACGAGCGTCTGCAACGCGCCTGCACCACCCGACGCGCCGGCGCGGTGGCGGTGCTGCTGCTGGACCTGGACGGCTTCAAGCAGGTCAACGACACGCTTGGGCATCCCGTGGGTGATGCGCTCCTGGTGGAGGTGGCCAGCCGGATTCGCGCGGCGGTCCGTCGTGATGACCTGGTGGCGCGGCTGGGCGGGGACGAGTTTGCCGTCCTGCTGCTCGACCCGCCCGACGAGCGGGTGGTGTGCTGGATGGCGGACCGCATCCTGGCGAAGCTCTCGAGCCCGTTCATGCTGGGGGAGAAGACGCTCACGGTGTCGGGGAGCCTGGGCGTGGCGCTCTCGCACGCGCCCGGGGAGGATGCCGCGTCCGTGGTGCGGAACGCCGACGTGGCGATGTACGCCGCCAAGGCGCGCGGCAAGGGCTGCTGGATACGTTACGACCACACCCTGCACGCGGAGATGGTCTCCCGCCTGGAGCTCGAGAGCGAGGTGCCCGCGGCGCTGCGCGAAGGCCAATTCGTCCTGCACTACCAGCCCGTGGTGCGGCTGGCGGACGGCAGCGTGGTGGGGTTTGAAGCGCTCATCCGCTGGCGTCACCCTGTGCGCGGCCTGCTGCTTCCCGGCACCTTCATGCCGGAGGTGGAGCGCACGCGCCTGGTGGTGGGC
This sequence comes from Myxococcota bacterium, assembly GCA_040752415.1. Taxonomy (GTDB): domain Bacteria; phylum Myxococcota; class JACRCW01; order JACRCW01; family JACRCW01; genus JBFMGU01. Next base: position 5,395 of record JBFMGU010000191.1, on the reverse strand, counting down.
ATGGGGCGGTGGGTCCAGCAACAAGCCTGTTGCCAGGCCGCGGAGTGGCGACGGAACGTGCCCGGAGCGGGGAGCTTCACCGTGGCGGTCAACGTTTCCGCGCGGGAGCTGGGCGAGACGGACCTGGTGCAGCGGGTGGAAGACGCGTTGAACGCCAGCGGGCTGCCCCCGGGTGGTCTGTGCCTGGAGATCACCGAGAGCCAGGCATTGGAGGACGCCGCCGCCGTGGTCCGGCTGCGCGACCTCAAGCGCCTCGGTGTGCGTCTGGCGCTGGATGACTTCGGCACGGGCTATTCGTCGCTAACACGGCTAAGAGACCTCCCCATTGACGTCGTCAAGCTGGACAAGTCTTTTCTTGCGGGTGTGGAGGCGGGCGCGGACACCCGGGGCGAGGCCCTTCTCTGGTCCACCTTGGAGCTGGCGCGCGCGCTGGGGTTGGCGGTGGTGGCGGAGGGGGTGTCCAGTGCCACGCTCGACCAGCACCTGCGCAAGCTCGGTTGCGAGTTCGCCCAGGGCTTCCACTACGGCCCGCCCATGGAAGCGCAGTTGGCCAGGGAGCTGTTGGCGCGCCACGCCACCGTGCTCCGTGAGGCAACGCCCGCGTCCATCATCGGCTGAGCCCCGCGCGACGTCACGCCGTGGCCACCCGCGGTGCGGCCACCGTCCACCCCCGGCGCTCCGCGCCGCCTACCGGCGCAACGGCGCGTGGTCGTGCGAGCCCACCTGCCTGGACCTTAGACGCCGCGTATTCCGCGCCGATGGGTGCCGCCGTAATGCACCAGCCGCAGCAGCAACAGCAGCAGGCACGCGCCAATGAAGGCCACGAAGATCGTCCCGGCCAGGCCCTCGAAGGGCACGCCAACGTCCAGCGCGCGGAACACCGCACTGCCGATGAACGCGCCCACGACCCCGACGATGATGTCCCCCACCAGGCCGTAGCCACCGCCCACCACCTCGGACGCCAGCCAGCCTGCAATCAGGCCTACCACCAGCCACAGAAGCAGCGTTTCACCGGACATGGCTCGCTCCGGTCACGACCCGGACCACGGATGCGGCAGCGCCCGTCGTGACCACATTCTGCATGGGTCTAACCAGCGTTCCGGCAGCCGACAAACGCGGCAGCGCGAATCATGTCTCCAGCTGACGTCCGTGACGACGCCAGCCGCCGCCAGACCAGTCATGTGAAGGCGCAGCGTCGAAGCGCGCGCCGCCAGTGGAGGCATGTCACCTCGTCGTCGCACGTCCTCTCAGGGGGCGGCGGGCGCCTCCGGGCTCTCCGCGTACACGTCGTTGACGGCCTGGTTCTCCAAGTCGCTGTGCACCTCCAGGACGCGGATACCCTCGTTGCGCAGCATCTCGCAGACCGGGTCGCGGTCGTCGATGGCCAGCGCAATGCGCTGATGGTCGACGTGGCGCAGCATCTCCCGCTTGGTGACGTAGTCGGGGCGACGGTCCCCGGCGGGACGCATCAGCAGGCGGGTGTAGGGGACGTTGTGCGCGCGCAGCCAGGCCTCGGTGCGGGCGCGGTAGGGCTCGGGCCGCCCGGTGAACAGGACCACGTCATGGTCGCGCGCCAGCTTGCGCACGTGCTCGATCACGCGCGTGATGGGCTCATCCCGGTCCATCCCCTCGAAGAAGCGCTTCCAGTTGCGCGGGCGGCCCTGCACGTGGTGCAGCCGGTGGCTCACGTCGGCCACGGTCCCGTCGATGTCCACCAGCACCACGCGTCGCGGACGGTCTTGTCTCTCCACGTGGGGGAGCTAGCCGTGACACGCGCGACGCGCCGGTGCGACCCGCGTCCGTGCCCTGGCTCACGCGCGCTTCAGTGGACCTTGAACAGGCCCATCAGGATCTCCACCACGATGAGGATCACCACCGCCGCTTCCAGCGCAATGGTCTTCCCCGACGAGATCTCACCGCGGATGAGGGTCACCAGGTTGTCGATGACCTTCAGCTTCTCCTCCACGCTGACGCGCCACTGGTGGATGCGGAAGCGCTCCAGCGCCGCCAGGTACACGCGCGCCAGGAACGGCTCACCCACCAGCTTGAGGCTGTTGTCGATCTTCTCGGTGACCTCGGTCAGCTCCACGCGCAGCAACATGAGCTGCTTGGCCAGCGAGGTGTACCGGCCGCCCAGCAGCGAGTAGCTCTTGCGCGCGTGCAGCTCCACCTCGTCGTACATGCGGTCCAGGTAGTGGTCCAGGTACTCGTCGTAGTAGCGGAACTCCACCAGCTGCTGCGTGGCGAACTCCAGGATGTCGGCCACGTCGTCGGCGCCGCGGGGATCATAGACAAAGGCCCCGTTCCACTCGATGAGCGTGAGGTCATCCCCGTAGAAGGACAGGGCCCGCTTGAGCGCGGCGCGACGGGTCATGCTGCTGAGCTTGGGTGAGTCGGTGGGCTCGCCGAGGAGCAGCGCGGGCAGGGAGGGGTGGCGCACCAGGTCCGCGGCGGAGACCGTGCGGCTGAGCTTGGTGAGGAGCACCACCGTGTATTCCTCCACCACCTTCAGCTCGGCGCGAGGCACCTTGGCCGCGGCGCCCACGGTGCTCACCAGCTTGCGCACCATGTCCGCGCTGGTCTGGTCCAGCTCGCGGGAATCCATGAGCGAGGCCACCGGGGTCTGCAGCTCGGTGAGCGCGGTGCCCGCCGGGACCTCCAGCCAGAAGCCCACGCTCACCACGCCGGTGTGGAACACCCGCACCATGACGTCGCCGCTGAGCGCGTGGTTGCCGGCGGTCACCTTGGTGGTGCCCATGCGGACCTGCAACGGCGCTTCGTACATCTGGAGATGCGCGGCCTTCACCCGTCGGAACGTGGCGCGCGTGACCACCTGCTCCATCAGCGCGGAGCTGGCGGCCTCCAGGTCAAACTCGTCCGCGGCGTCGTAGACGCGGAAGCAGACCAGCTGACCCTGGGCAACGTGCAGCTCTTCCATGGGGCGGATGACCGGCGAGAAGACTGCGGCATTCGAACGCATCTCACAAGGGACCTCCGGACCGCGTCACGTGGAGGACGCACGACGCCCGTGACAGGCCCCCATCCCTCAGGCAACTCTTGCGGCTGCCATGATCACTGCCTCACCAGATGACCTGCGGCCGTTCGACCAGACCGTGCTGGACATCCAGCTCCTGGGCCAACGGCTGAGGCTGCGGACCGGGCGGGGGTTGTTCAGCGCGGATCGTATTGATGACGGGACCCGGTTGCTGCTCGACAACCTCCCGTCGGGCACGCCGCAGCGGATCCTGGACATGGGGTGTGGCTACGGGGCGTTGGGGTTGCCCGTGGCCGCGGTGCATCCCGGGGCGCAGGTGTTGCTGGTGGACCGCGACCTGCTCGCCGTGCAGTACGCGCGGGCCAACGCGCTGCAGCACGGTCTGCACAACGTCACCGCGCGTCCCAGCCTGGGCTACCTGGCCGTGGGCGAGGGGCCGTTTGACTGGGTGCTGTGCAACATCCCGGCGCGCATTGGGAAGCGGGGCGTGGCGCATCTCATGGAGTGCGGGGCGGCGCGCCTCAGCGCGGGCGGTGAGTACCGCGCGGTGGTCATCCGCGACCTGATGCCCGTGGTGGAGGAGCTGGCCCGGGAGCGCGGGTGGCCGCTGCGCAGCGTGGCGGCGGGGGAGCGACACCACGTCTACGCGCTCTCCGCGGTGGCCGCCGCCGACGAGGACGCCGGGCTCTACAAACGTGACGAGGTCACCTTCCAGGCCGGCGACGACACGCTGGTGCTGGACCGCCCGCACGACGCCAGCGAGGACCCGACGCACGTGAAGGAGGGCATGCCGCTGCTGCTGGAATGTCTGCCGCGCGCGCCCCGGGGCACGGCGCTGGTGATGCGTGCGGGGTACGGCGCTCCCGCGGTGCTGCTGGCCAGACGGGGTGCCTCCGTGACCACGGCGGACCGCGACCTCATGGCCATTGCGTACACGCAGCGCAATGCGCGTCGTCACGGCGTGGAGGTGGCCCCGCGCGAAGCGGTGTGGCTGCCCGCGGCGGTCTCCCCCGACGAGCGATTCGACCTCGTGGTGGGCGAGCTGAACGCGGGCACCGGCGTGGAGGTGGCGGTGCACGAGGTGGCCACGTCGCGACGGATCCTGAAGCCGGGCGGACAGGCGCTGTGGCTGGCGCTGGGCAAGCTGCACAAGCAGTGGGTGGAACCGATGCGCGTGGATGCTCAGCCGGTGGCCACGTTGCTGGCGTCACGGGGTCCGTACACGGTGTTCCGCGTGGCGCCGCCGCGGGAGCGGAAGAAGTAGCCCTCAGGACCGCAACGAGCTCCAGGCGCGTTCCCGTCGCTGCGTGCGCGCAGTCTCGGCCACGTTGAGCAGGCGGGCGTCGCGTTTCCAGCGGGTCCGCGTCTCCTCGTCGACGAGATCCCAGCGCGGCTCCAGCGTGGCCAGCAGATTGCGCGTGGCGGTGAAGGCGCCCGCCAGGGCCACGTGGGTCTCGGGCGCGGCGGCGTCCAGGTCACCCAGCGCGTGCAGACCCACCAGTGACGCGCACAGCAGCTCCAGACCCTCCTCTGGCCACCGGTGACGACGTGCGACGCCCACGAGGTAGCCATGCAGCGCGGCCAGCACGTGGAGGTCCTCCACGGTGCGGAAGGGTTTGAGGTACGCGTCGTAGCCGTCGCCGGGGAGCACGTCGTCGGGGCGCACGTTCACGCCGTCCAGCTCCACCACCGCGTGCGGAATCTCCGGGGCAAAGGAGGTGGGCGGGAGCGGCTGGATGCGGACCCCGGCGGCGTGCGCGTCGACGCGGACCAGGCGGAGCCGGTTGCGCCCGTTCTCGTCGGTGCCGGTGCTGGCCACCACCATCAGCACGTCCGCCGCGGTGGCCAACGTGGCGAACACCTTGCGACCGCGCAGGCGCCCGTTTTCGTCGAGCGAGGTCTGGATGGCGCGGGGATGCGCGCCGCCCTCCTCGGTGGCGCAGAGGGACACCAGGGCGTGGCGCGGGAGCTGGGGTAGCAGGCGCAGCAGCGCTTCCTGGTAGCCGCACGCAAATGCGAAGCCGGTGCGGTCCGCCACCACGCCGCCCAACGCGGCGCGCTCCACGCTGTGGCTGAGGTCGGTGGCCGCGTCCGCGTGGAGGCGGCGCAATTCGTCGAGGGAGGCCACGGGTGACGACGACAGCGGGAGGGTGAGCAGCCGGCGCAGCCAGGAGGACATGCGCGGCAGTGTGGCGCAGCGCCCTGGAGGACGGAAGCGTCCGCGCGCTTGCCAGAACAAGATGTCCATCGGCATTGCAGACGTCGTGAGCGGGCCACGACCTGGAGTGCGGCGGGCCCTCGCCGCTTTGGACAAGTGCTCCAAAAACCGTCCTGGCTGTCGGCCGAGGCGGGTCCCGGGTCCCTTGTCGTCGTTGGCCTGGCTTGGGCGACACCCTGGCC
>JBFMGU010000190.1:0-20639 GCA_040752415.1 Myxococcota bacterium | reverse complement strand
GATTGCCCCCCTTCCCCGGCTCGGTGACGACGGGAAATTGGTACTGGGGAAGGGGGGCGAGCGAGCAGGACGGCTTGAACGGGGGGGGTTAGGTGTTCGCCGGCCACAACGAATTGGGCAGATTGCTCACACACAGCTCCTTGTCGGTAGTACCCCGCTCGCTCTCCGCTCCCGCTCGCGCTTTCGGGTGTGCCGACGGTCACCTCGGATGGCTGACGCACGCGCGCAACCTCCGGCGCGGTTCATAACGCCACCATCACGACGCGCGCGGCGGTGCGGGTGCATGGCGCACCATCACGGCTCTTCGCGGCGTGGCCGTCCGACCGCTGTGAACGGCCGGGCATGCCGGGGCCGGCGGCCCCCAGGCGGAACGCGCTTCACGCCCCGGAAGGGCTGGCGCACCGCTTGCTGATGGTGACGGCAACTGACCGGAGGAGAGGCGATGCGCAAGCTGCGTGGTTGGGTCCTGGGTGGTGCGGTGCTGTTTCTCGGCTGCGGGCAATTCGGGCCTGCTGACGTCGGAATGAGCGCCATGTTGGGTGGTGCGGCGCGGACAGCGTCCTCCCGTCTGGCGGTTCGCCTCCAAGCGGCTCCGGGCAGCGCCCAGCTCTCCCGGGGGAACGGACCCCATGGGGTCGGGGGCCTTCAGGAGATCGTCGTATCCGTGCGCAAGGTGGTGGCCCACGCGGCCGGGCAGGGCTGGGTGGTCCTCTCCGAGGATCCCGTGACCATCGACCTGCTCCGCCTCGGCGACCACACCGCCGAGCTGGGCTTTGCCAACATGCCGCAAGGCAAGGTCACGCAGATCCGCCTCTACGTCGCCGAGGACCCCGCCTCCTACGTGCTGGCCGAGGATGGCACGCAGCATCCGCTCAAGGTGCCCTCCGGTCTGCAGAGCGGCATCAAGATCAAGGGACCGTGGAACCTCAACGCCTGCGACGACGCCGTGGTCAACCTGGACATGGACGTGAAGAAGTCCATCCACATCCACGGTCGCGGCGCGGATGACACCTTCATCCTCCGCCCCGTCATCAAGCTGCGCGACCTCAACCTGGGCACGCAGGATGACTGCTCCGTCCCGCCCGCCGACCCGCTGGATCCCACGCCCGGCGACGACGACCAGCCCGGCGGCACCGACCAGCCCGGTGACGACGGCTCCGGCGAGCCCGAGGATCTCTGCTACTCCACGGAAGGCACGCTGGTGCCGTGTGACCAGGTCAACCCGCCCGCCGACGGCACCGACGATCCCGCCGACGGCACCGACGGCAGCGACGATCCCACCGACGGCACCGACCCCTCCGGTGAGACGCCCGTGGACCCCGGCACCACCCCCGACGACAACGGTGGCGGCACCACCACGCCCGACCCCACCGATGGCTCCGGTGGCGTCGACGACCAGTCCTGCTACGACCTGGAAGGCTCCCCGGTTCCCTGCTGATTCAGCCGGCGCGCGCCAGGTGTGAGAGGTGATCGGCCACGTGCATGCCCTGAGCCCTCTCGTAGCTCGCCCGGTCCACCACGCCATAAGCGAAGTGGGGTTGCAGCTCCGCCGCGTTCCGGAAGCTCGTCACCGCGCCCTGCAGCCGCTGCACCGCCGCCGTCACCGTGATGTCGTGTGCCACGGGGGGCACGCCGGGAATGGCCGCGTCCACGTCGTGTTTCATGTGGCCCCGCTTCAGGAAACCACGCAGCACCAGGGGGCCGGCCACGCGTCGCACCAGCCAGCCGCGGTGCACCGGGAACCCATTCACCGCGCACTCAATGCTCTGCGCGCAGTGGGCCAGGTCGCGGGCGAGTCGGGCCGGGGCGTTGGGGCGGGATGCCCAGCGGTCCACTTCGGCCAGCATCTCGTCGATGGTGCTCAGTCGGATGGGCGGCAGGGGGCTCATGGCCAGACCGCGTAGCACATCTTGCGCGGGGCCTCCTCATCGTCGAGCGGCGGTGCTCCGCGGGCGCGCGCCACCGCGGGGATAGGCCTCGCGGATGGTCCCCGCCACCTGCTTGAGCGCGTTCGCGAGCGGAGAGCGCCGACGCCAGATGAGCGCGAGCGTGCGATGCGGTGACGGATCCTCGAACTCTCGCACCACCAGGCCCGCGCGTTGCGCCTCCGTCTCCACCGCCAGCCGCGGCAACAACGTGATGCCCGCGCCGTTGGCCACCATCTGCGCCAGCGTGGGCAGGCTGGTGGCGCGGAACTCCAGCTCCTGCGCGCGTGCGCGTGAGCAGAACGCCAGCGCCTGTTCCCGCAGGCAATGACCCTCCTCGAGCAGCAGCACGTCGGAGTCCCGCAGGTCGGCGGGCTTCACGCGGGCCGTCCGCTCCGCCAGGTCGTGGCCACGCGCGGCGGCCAGCATGAAATCGTCGCGGGCAATGATCTCACGTTCCACGTCGCCAAGCTCCGCTTCCAGGGCCAGCAGCGCCGCATCCAAACTCCCTTGCTCCAGGCTGCGCACCAACACCGCGGTCTTGTCTTCCACCCACTGGATGGTGAGTCGGGGATACTGCTTGCGCAGCGCCGGAGAGATGGCGGGCAGCAGGTACGGCGAGATGGTGGGAATGACGCCAATGCGCAGCGTGCCCGCCAGCGGGTCACCCACGCGCCGCGCGGCCTCCAGGAAATCATCCGCCTCCACCAGCAGCCGGCGCGCGCGCTCCACCAGCTCCTTCCCCGCCGCGGTGGGCAGCACCCGACGTCGATCCCGCTCGAACAGCTGTACACCCAGCACCTCCTCCAGCTGCGCCAGTTGCGCGCTCAACGACGGCTGCGAGACGTGGCACCGCTCCGCCGCGCGTCGGAACGAGAGCGTGTCCGCCAGCGCCACCACGTACTGGAGTTGTCGCAGGGAGAAGGGATGGGGAGCGGCTGTCATAGGTACACCCTATCAGTTCCATAGAAACGATGTCTTGGACCAATAACCAGCGGAAGCGCATCCTGCACGCATTCCGGCACGGTGAATGGACACCGGCCGACGAGAAAAGGATGAAAGCAGATGCTGACCGTTGGTGATCGTTTCCCCGAGTTCAAGCTGCAGGCGGTGGTGGGGCTGGAGAAGGGCAAGGAGTTCCAGGAGGTCACGGACAGGAGCTTCCAGGGGAAGTGGAAGGTGGTGTTCCTCTGGCCCATGGACTTCACGTTCATCTGTCCCACGGAGATCGCCGAGTTTGGACGCAGGAACCGCGACTTCCTGGAGCGTGACGCGCAGGTCCTGGGAGCCAGCACGGACACGCACTACGTGCACCTGGCCTGGCGCAAGGACCACCCCGATCTCAAGGCGCTGCCGTTCCCCATGGTGGCCGACACCAAGCGCGAGCTCTCCACCGCGCTGGGCGTGCTGCACCGTCACGACGGAGTGGCGTTGCGGGCCACGTTCATCGTCGACCCGGAGGGCATCATCCGTCACGTGAGCGTCAATGACCTCTCGGTGGGGCGCAACGTGGACGAGGTGCTGCGGGTGCTGGACGCGCTTCAGACCGACGAGCTGTGCCCGTGCAACTGGAAGAAGGGTGAAGCCACCCTGGAGGCGGCGTGACCATGAACGCTCTCGAGAACGCCCGGAACGCCATCCCGGAACCGGCCCGGGACATCCGTCTCAACCTGCAGTCGGTGTTGCAGGGCGGCTCATTGAGCGCGGCGCAGCGGTGGGGCGTGGCGGTGGCGGCCGCGGTGGCAGCGCGCAATGCGTTCCTCCGCGACGCCGTCATCGCCGACGCGCTGCGCGAGGTGGATGGCCCGGTGATCGACGACGCGCAGGCGGCGGCGGCCCTGATGGCCATGAACAACGTGTACTACCGGTTCCGGCACATCGTGGGGAAGAGCAGCTATTCCGAGAAGCCGGCGCGCCTGCGCATGAACCGCCTGGTGAAGCCCGCCACCAACAAGACGGACTTCGAGCTGTTCTGCCTGGTGGTGAGCGCCATCAACGGCTGCGAGATGTGCGTGCAGTCGCACGAGAAGGTGGTCACGGAGGGCGGCCTCACCGAGGACCAGGTCCATGACGCCATCCGCATCGGGGCCACCATCCACGCCGCGGCGGTGGGGCTGGAGCTGGGCCCGGAGGTCCCCGCGGAAGCGCCGGTCAGCGCGCCGGTGTGACGACGAGGAAGCAGCAGGTCAGATGGCTGGCGGCGGCATCACCTCCCCGGGCGGGGGACGTTCCGCCTTGGGACGGACGCTGGCCATCACCTGCTTGCGCACCTCCTCCAACTGCTCCACGTCCAGGCCCAGTTGCTTGCTCACCGCGGCCAGGTCGGCGAAGCGGTGCACGTGCTTGATGCGCCCGGTGTCGTCCACGTCGACGAAGAACACCGCGTGGGTGTCCAGCTTCTTGCCGCCCACCGCCAGCGTGGCGCCGCCTGGCGCCGTGAAGTCCTTGGGGTACGACGCGCGGACGTGCGCCAGCACTGCCAGGCTTCCATTGCTCCGCACCACCTTCACCGGGTCGATGTCGACGTCGGGCAGCGCGCTCTTCATGTTGGTCATCAGGGTCCGCAGCGCACTCTTCCCGCGCAGCTCCGCGTCGCTGTTGACGTCCGTGATGACAACGTCATCCGCGTACATGTTCAGGACACCCTCGATGTCCTTGCGCCGGATTGCGTCAAGGTATCCGTCCAGGTCAAAGCTCTTGGTGGCCACGACAACCTCCAGTCCCCCAAGGCCAGAGGTAACCCTCATGTGACGACGTGGCATCGCCGTCGCTGGAGTCCATGATGAAGACTCCGCCGGAGATGTCGGTTGCATGGGCGGGGTGGGGACGGCTCGTCGCGCGAGGAGAAGTCGGCGACCGCGTCCCGGAAATCACTGCAGCTCGATGTTCAGCGTGTAGCTGCCGGCCTTCACGTCCTTGGGACCGGCCACGGCAATGACGACGTTGTACGGGTTGCCCACCGCGTTGAGCTGCACGGTGCGCGTGTGATCCTGGGTCTTGCCCTTCTTGGGCCGGTCCCACTTGTGCTCCGCCTCACAGGACACCACCGAGGAGAGCTTGGGGGGGAGCGCGTAGTTGGTGGTGCCCACCGTGTACGCGTAGATGCTCATGTCCGCCTTGGGATCGTCGGGGACCACGGTGATCTTCATGATGGACTTGGGCGGGATCTGCGTGGCGTAGAAGACGTGGTTGCCGCGGAAGCGCTCATTCTGCGTGGCGGGGAAGCAGGCCACGGAGCTGTTGGCCGCCCAGGTCAGGTCCTCCACCACCGCGCCCTTGTCCAGGCTGCCCTTGACGCTGGCGGTCTTGCCCTTCTCCACCTTCACTTCCGTCACGTTGGCGGGCCACGGCGAGGCGGGCGCGGCGGGGGCGGCACCGCCCTCCTGGGCCACGGCGCTCACGGCGGCGAGCAGGGAAGCGGTGAGGAACAACGCATTGCGCATACGCTTCATGGTTCTTCTCCTTGAAGGGGTTGGATTCGCGCGACGGAGGATGGACCGCGCACCGCGGCCGTGTCCATGTCTCGCGACGTCGTTGGACGGTGCCGTGGTTGCGCGTGTTCAACGGAGTCAGTGCCGGACGGTGTCGGGCAGCTCGTTGGTGTCGTCGGGACGACGGGGAAAAGATTGCGCCAGCACGCGGCCCATGGCCTCCACCTGCTCACAGATGCCATCCGCGGCGCGACCACTGCGAATGGCCCCGATCATCGCGTCCACGTGCTGCTGCCAGGTTGCCTCGCCCATGCGTTGATGGATTCCCTCGTCGGCAAGGATCTCCACACGACGCTCCGCTTCTGCGATGAACACCAGGATGCCGCTGCGGTCGCGCGTGCGGTGCACGCCGTTCTCGAGGAAGGCCAGCTTGGCCTGGCGGTCCACCGCGGCCATCTCCGCGGCCTGGGGCGCGAGTCGGATGAGGACGCGCGGCAGTCCGCACAGCCACCACGCGAACAGACCCAGCGGCAATTGCGCCGCCAGCACGCTCCCCTCGGGAACACCGGGGATGAACAGGTGCACGCCGAGGGAGACGGCCAGGGTGAACAGCGCCGCCCCCAGGGCGCGCCAGGTGCCGTAGGTGTCGCACTGCGGCTCCACCACCACGACGATCTCACCCGCGGTGTTCTCCTCCACGCGCTTCACCGCGGCGGCAATGCGGGCCAGGTCCTTCTCGTCGAGCAACGCCATCACCAGCCTCCCGAGGCGCCACCGCCGCCAAAGCGCCCACCACCGCCGGAGAACCCGCCGCCCGACGAGCGCCACCCGCTGGAGCGCCAGCCGTGATGGTGGTGGTGATGACCAAAGCCCATTCCACTCGAGAGCCGCACGAACCCCACCATGAACCCGAGCAGTCCCAGCCCCACCGCGCCCAGGATGCCCCAGAAGAACCAACCCAGCGCGCCGCCGCAGAACCCGATGAACGGCATGCGCAGCAGGCGCGGCAGCCAGCCGAAGAACGCGTTGAGGAAGAGCAGCAGGACCAGGATGAACATGAACGGCGGCGGTCCGGTGCCCACGGGCCCTCGCGACGGCGGCCCCACGTTCTCCCCCCGCGCCGCGCGCATCAGCAGCTCCAGCCCCGTCTCCAGTCCGCGCGCATAGTTCCCGCTGGCGAAGTGCGGGGCGAAAGCCTCCCGGATCACGCGGCCCGCGAGCACGTCGGGGATGGCTCCCTCCAGGCCGTAGCCCACCTCGATGCGCGCCTTGCGGTCCTGCACCGAAACCAGCACGAGCAGTCCGTCGTCACGGCGCTTGTCACCCAGCCGCCACTTCTCCGCCGCGCGCAGCGCGTAATCCTCGAGCGGGTCACCCTGCAGCGAGGGAATGATCAGCACCGCGAACTGGTGACCGGTCTGGCGTTCATAGTCGGCCAGCCGCTGTTCCAGGCGCGCCTGGTCCGTCGACGAGAGCACGCCGGCTTGGTCGTTGACCCGGCGGGTGACGGCGGGGACCTCCAGCGCCAGGGCCGACCCGCTGGCAAGCCACAACGCCAGCACGGCCGCACGGGAGGTCATCAGAATTTCACCTCGGGAGCGCGCTCCGCGCCGGGCGTGTGCGCCTCGAACGTGGGCCGCACGTTCTTGCCGCGGATCATCGCGCCAATCATGGTGGGGAAGCGCTGCACCACCTTGTTGTACTCGGCCACGGCGAGGTTGAAGCGTTGTCGCGCCACGGCAATGCGGTTCTCCGTGCCTTCCAGCTGCACCATGAGGTCGCGGAACGCGGCGCTGGCCTTGAGGTCCGGGTAGTTCTCACTCACCACCAGCAAGCGCGAGAGCGCGCTGGAGAGCTGCTGCTGCGCCTGCTCGAACTGGCGGAAGCGGTTGGGGTCGTCGAGGATGGAGGCGTCCACCTTCATGCTCCCCACGCTGGCGCGCGCCTCGGTGACGGCGGTGAGGGTCTGCTGCTCGAAGTTGGCCGCGCCTTTCACCACGCTGACCAGGTTGGGCACCAGGTCCGCCCGACGCTGGTACTGGTTCTGCACCTCCGCCCACGCGGCTTTGACGTCCTCGTCGCGGTCCACCACCTCGTTGATGCCGCAACCCGAGAGCATCACCACGACAGCCACCACGCCTGCACCACGGAAGAGGACCCTGTTCAAAGCCACACCTCCTTTGCGCTCCACCGATAGGCATGATTCGCCGCAAGTCAACGCCGTTACAGCCCGGGATACTTTCCGCCGTCGACGAGGAGCGTCTGCCCGGTGACATAGGACGCGCGCTCGCTGGCCAGCCACACCACGGCGTCGGCAATCTCTGCGGGATTGGCCACGCGGCCCACGGGGACGTCGGCGGCCCAGCGCTCGAACACGTCCTGCGCCTTGCCACCCGGCCCCGCCCGACGAGCGGCAAGCTCATGCAGGCGATCCGTGGCGGTGTACCCGGGGGCCACGTTGTTGACGAGGATTCCGTCGCGGCCCAGCTCATTGGCCAGGCTCTTCACCAGTCCCACCACGCCCGCGCGCACGGCGTTGGAGAGCACCAGGTCCTGCAGCGGCTGCTTCACCGTGGAGGAGGTGATGGTGATGAGGCGGCCCCACTTCCGCTGCTGCAGGTGCGGGATGGCGGCGCGGAAGAGGTGCACCACGGAGAGGAAGTTGGTCTCCACGGCGGAGCGCCACTCGTGCGTGGTGGTCTCGACGAAGGGCTTGGCGGGCGGCCCGCCGGCGTTGGCCACGCAGATGTCCAGCCGGCCCCACTCGGAGGTCACCTGGTTGATGAAGTCCTCGACGCCCGCGGGGTCGGTGGCGTCGAGAGGACGGGAGAGGACGGGGACGTTGTGGGCGGCACGGACCTCGTCGGCGGCGCGGCTGAGCACGTCGGGACGGCGGGCGAACATGGCCACGCGCGCACCTTCCGCGGCCAGCGCATGGGCCACCGCCAGACCAATGCCCTGGCTGGAGGCAGCGACGACGGCAACACGTTCCTTCAGACCGGTCTGCATGCGCTGTGCGTAACCCGGGACGCGAGCGGAAACCACGGGTTGCGAGGACACGCACAGGCAACGCAGAGTGGGCCATGCTTCCGCGCCGGTACTTTGCCTACGGCTCCAACCTGGATGAGGCGCAGATGCGGCGGCGTTGCCCGTCGTCGCGGGTGGGGCCGCGCGGCGTCTTGCGAGAATACGCGCTGGCGTTTGGAGGCTTCTCCCGCTCCTGGGGCGGCGCCACCGCCACCGTGGTTCCGCGCGCCGGCGCGCACGTGCCCGGCGTCCTCTACGACGTCACCGCGGAGGACCTCCAGTTGCTGGATGGCTTTGAAGGCCACCCGCACGAGTACGAGCGCGTGGTGACGACGGTGGACGTGGGTGAGGCGCGGACGGAGGCATGGGTGTACATCCTGCCGCTCACCGGGGAGCCCCGCGCGCCCGCGCGGCGGTACCTGGAGGTGATTGAGCGGAGCTATACGCGGTGGGGGTTTGATGTGGAGATGCTGCGGGCGGCGGCGCGCGGCGGGGGTCCGTTGTGAAGCCGCGGGCGCGGTCCTTCCGCCACCGGACGACGAGCGCAAGGCCGAGCCACAGCAACAAGGCGCCACCGCTGACCGCCGCCAGCAGCTTCTGCCAGGTTGGATTGCGGTAGGTGAAACGCACGTCGTGGACTCCAGGCGGTACCGCCACGGCCATGAAGTTGGGCGCCACGTGGTGGATGACGACGGGCTGGTTGTCCACCTCGGCACGCCAGAAGGGGAAGTACCCGACCTTCAGCATCAGCCACGCGTCCCCGTCGCCCACGACGCGCGCGGCGTAGCCGCTGAGGTCGCGCTGGCTGCTGAGCACCCGGGCGGGAACAGGCTGCGAGGGCAGGTCCCTCAACCGCCGCCACGTGTTGGGGTCCTCCGCGGGCCACCACGCGTCCTCGCCGGCGACGCGCGTCATCACCGGTCCATCAAGGGGCAGGAGCCCAATCAGGATGCCGCGTGAGAACAGCTCGGGGGCCAGCAGGCGCAGCGTGGGACGCATGTCGCGCAGCGGACCCTTCACCTGGACCGCGGCGCGACCGAAGTCGAAATAGCCCCATTCCTCGGCGCCCGGCACCGCATGGACCGCGTAGGGGCCGGCGCGATGCACCACCGGAAACGTGTTCCCGGGCGAGCGCCCGTCGCGGGAAACCAGCTCGCCCACGTTGAACAGGCGCAGCCAGTTGCGATCCAGGACGAACTGCTCCGCATAGTAGGTGCTTAGCGTGGCGTGGAATCCCAGCGCATAGGACTGGAGCTGGGCCCGACCGGCCAGCAGGGGCAGGAGGTCGCGGTGGAAGTGGCTGCCGGTGCCCAGCGTCTCGTCAACGGCGAAGCGGTGCTCCGGGTCGTCCGCGAGATGCGTGGCCACCGACGAGAAATGTGGCTCCTGGTGGTCGAAGGTCTTGAGGATCTCGTGGAAGAACGTGCTCCGCTCCGCCAGGTAGCCCGTGAACGTCACGCCCAACGCCAGAGGAAGCGCGCGGGAGAGGTGCGGCTGACGGCTGAGCCAGGTGACGACGTCACGCGCCCACAGCGCCACCAGCCACACCCCGCAAACGTGGAGGCCCACCAGGTAGCGCATCACGTTGACGTGCCGGTGCAGCGGCAGGAGGTCATACGCTTCGCCCCAGTTCGTGCGGCCCAGGAAGAGCGCAAGCGTCACGCCACCCAGCGCCAGCGGCGCCCGGTACGCCACATCCCGCCAGCAACGCACCGCGTGGGCGAACGCGACCAGCACCAGGGGCGTGAGCCAGGGCAGCCGGCCGAAGTCGAACACGTCCCCGGTCAGGAGGGATTGCAGCACCTGCCCCGCGGGCCATCCGTCATCCCCCGCGCGCTTCCAGGGCAGGCCGCCAAGGTACGCGCGCAGGGTGAGCAAGGGGCCAAGCCAGAATGCCATCAACGCGCCGGCGCCCAGGTACACCGTCACGGCACGCGGAAGGTGGTGACGGAGATGCCGCGGATCGACGAGAAGAATGCACGCGGAGGCGATGCCCGCGTACATCCCGGTGAACAGGTGGCACATGGTGCCCAGCGCCAGAGCCAGGATGGCCCAGGGGAGGGCGAGGTCGCGCGCGCGCACGCTCCGGTGGAACGCGCCCAGCACCAGCGGAAATGCCAAGAGCCCCCAGACCTCCGTGTATAGCCCCGTATAGGCCACCGTCGCCGGGCCCAATCCCACGTCGCGGCTGTCGCGGGGGGCCAGGGTCAACAGGGCGAACGCCAGCGCGGAAAGGCGCCCCAGCCCCATCCAACGCGCGCCCAGGTACCAGCACACCGGCATCAGCGCCCACAACGCCACCACGGAGAGCTTGAAGACCGTGACGGGCTCCATGACGCCGTCGAGCGCCAGGATCATCACGCCGAGCACGAAGGAGGGGAGCGGCTGGTAGGCCAGGAACAGCGCCAGACCAAGATTGCTCTGCTCCCAGTAGAAGTCCGTGATGCCCGCGCCCAGCAGCCGCGCCACGTGGACCGCCAGTGCCAGGTGGGCGGAGTTGTCGTTGCCGTAGGGGGCGCCGCCTTCGAGATAGCTTCGGGCTGACAGCAGCAGTGCAACGGCGGTGAGGGCCAGGAGCACCGCGCTGGTGGTGGCGCCCGGTGCGTCCGTTTCCGGTTCCTTCAATCGCGCACCTGGAAGTCCAGGTAGCGGGAACACTGCGCCATCCAGCCCTCGACGCTACCGCCGCCTACCAGGTGCTCCACCGCGTCCGCCGCGATCCTCACGCTGTGGTCCATGTTGCAGTGGAGGAACAGGCCTTGCCGGCCCACCGGGAACACGTTGCCCAGCTCCGACACACGCTGCAGCGCCTGCTGCCATCGGTCGTACCAGCCGCGCACATAGAGCGGATAGACTCCCGGAACGAAGGTCTGCGAAGCGTCGATGACACCGGCGTCCCGTCGCAGGATGCCCGCGTGCCTCAGTTGCTCCGCGACAGAGTCCAGGTCCTGGAGGAAGTTGCGCCGCGCGCCCCAGCGCCCTTCGGGGATCTCCACGCACAGGATGGTGCGGTCCGCCTGGGCAAATCCCGACGAGAACTGCGCCGGCTGGGAGACGCGCCCGAACCAATAGCGGCCCTCGGGAACGTACCAGGTGTCCACCTCGCTCACGGCGTCGGCGGGGAATGACAGGTGCAGCAGGTAGAGCCCGCGGTGCTCCAGGCCAGCGTCGGGAACCAGGTCACCCAGGTTGCCACTGAAGATGATGGGGCGACGGTCCGGTGGCGCGTTCGCGACGTCAAACCGACGACCGAAACGCATGCGCACGCCCAGGGCCTCGGCCTCCGCGCGCAACAGCCGGATCAGCTCCGCCATCCCGGTGCGCGGGTAGAGGAAGGTCCCCGCGTTGGACGCACGCCGCCGTCCGGAGAGCACACTGCGCAGCGGATGGGACATGGAGACACGCTGCTTGGCCACCGACTGCGAGATGAACCGCGGCTCCTCTCCCCACACCTTGACCGCATAGGGACGGTAGAAGCGGCGGTACGCGCCCCAGCCCACGCGCTCCACCACAAAGGCCTCGAAGCCGCGATCACTGCGTTCCGCCACGCCGCGCTCCTGCTCCCAGCGACGGTACCGGTCGCGTTGGGCACGTCGCAGCAGGTAGCCCAGGCCCATGTCCACGGCGGCGCCCACGCCCAGGCCGCGCAGGAACCCGAGGGGATGGATGGGGTAACGGATCTGCCGACCGCCGAGGACCAGGCGGCCCTCCCGCGGCCGCTCCGTCCACGCCGCCGCACGTGTCAGTTCAAGCAGGAGCGGATGCGCCGCGGGGTGCACGCGGTGCGAGCCTCGGTCGCAGTCGTGGCCGGAGAAGCGCACCGGCGCCAACAGGCCACCCGGCGCGTCGGCTGCCTCCCACACCTCCACCTCGACACCACGCCGCGCCAGCAGCACCGCCGCGCTCAAGCCGGCCACGCCCGCCCCCACCACCATCACCCCCTCCGCCACGCCGGGGGCCGCGCCACGTGTCCTGATCATGGTGGCAACCTAGGGAAATTGAAATTGAATGTCAAAGTCGCGGACTGCGTTTGCCGACGCATTTCCTGCGGAGTGTCGACGAAGAAGCTTCGCTTGACTTCACGTTCACGGGAATGAAATTGAAAATGAAAATCAAGATCATGACGCGACGCCGTGGCGAGCGCGTCGTTGAGGCGAGGTGGCGGATGTTCCAGACGAGGGTGTCGCGTGGGAATGCGGCCAGCTGGGTGCTGGTGGTGTTGAGTGTTTGGGCGGCAGTGGCGGGATGCAGCTCTCCGCAGGAGTCCGGCGGGCAGGGGGCGGGCGCGTCAACGGATGCGGGGAGCGCAGCGGGGCAGGCTGACGCGGGGACGCCGGTGGTCCTGCCGTGCGCCACGCCGGAGGATGCGGACGCCGCGGCGGATCTCGAGTGGACGGCGGAGCACAACACACTGGAGCCGCGCGAGGGGATGAGCTTCGAGGCGTGGACGTACAACGGCACGGTGCCGGGTCCGGTGCTGCGTCTGGCGGTGGGGGAGACGCGGCGGATCAAGTTGCGGAACCGCATGGACCGGCCGGTCAGCGCCCACTTCCACGGCATGGAATACCCGCTGGATGACGACGGCACCGCGGAGTTCCCGCGCGGCGTGGTCAACCCGGGCTGCGCCCACGTCTACACCGTCACCGCGCGGACTCCCGGTGTGTGGCCCTTCCATCCCCACCTGGATACCGGTGAGGAGCTGGCGCACGGATTCTATGGTGCGATTGTGGTTCCCGATCCGGAGGAGCCACCTGCTGACCGCGAGTTCGTGCTGTTCATGGGGCAGCTCGGCGTCGAGGGAGGGGAGGTGGAGGAGGGCCATGGCTCCGGGAGCGGTTCCGGCAGCGGAGCGCCGGGCTCATTTGTCATGACCTTCAACGGACGTGCCGACGGTCGGCTGGCGGTGATCGAGCTTCGTCCCGAAGGCTATCGGAGGACGAATGACCTGCACGCATCAGCGACGGTGGGAAACCTGGTCCGCTGGCGTCTGCTGAATGTTTCCCCGGACGACTGGCACACCTTTGGGGTCCACGGCCACAGCTTCTGCGACCGCGGCGGTGTTCCCGACGAGACGGGTGAATGTCCGAACGGCGGAATCATCGACAACATCGTCGACCTCTCCCCGCTTCACGGGCGCACCATCGAATGGCACGAGAGCCGCGCCGGCGAGTGGATGTACCACTGCCACCTCATTGACCACGTCGGTGAGGGGATGTTCGCGACGTACGTCGTGGCGCCACAATAACCAGCGACCATTCCGTGCCCGTGCCCGTGCCCGGCTTGTCGGAACACGCGGCGCAGGGGTTTGTCGGCGGGCTCCCCCCCTTGGACGACGGACTCCCAAACCGGGCACGCGCACGGGCAGGGGCAGGGGCACGGAACGCTTTCACGGCGACAACCGAAACCCTTCGGCGCATTTAGCGCACTTCGCAGCGCACCACTTCCACATCCACCAGGCCACCCTCCACGGGCGTGGTCTTGACGCGCACGTCGAGGAAACGCGGAATGAGCTCCGCCTGCGTCTTGGCATGCATGGTGAGCGTGCGCGTGCGGAAGCCACCGCCGCCCGCCAGGGCCAACGGCAGCATGAGCTGGTCGGCCAGGTGCTCACCCACGGGGGCGCCCGCGTCGACGTAGGCGCGAACGTCGCTCGCCAACTTCTCCGCCACGACCTCCGCGCGCACGCCCTTCTCACCAAACGCGCACACCACCTCGGTGACGTTCTCGTACTCCAGGCGCGCGAGCAGCACGTTGCCCGGGCCCGGCGAGTTGCGCACCGACTCGATGCGGAGCTCGTGCTCCTCCCAGCCCAGGAGCTCGCGCAGGAGCTGGGTCTCCCGCTCGGCCACGTGACGAGGGAGCTGGGAGACCAGCACGGTGATTCCCCGCTTCACCAGGTTCCCGCGTCCGCGCAGGAAGAACGGTTGCAGCGCGCGCACCGGCTGCACCACGACGGAGAACCGGCCGCCACCGGCGGGATAGAACCCGCGCGTCTGCAACGTGGCCTCCACGCACGGCCCCATCCGTCCCACGAGCGGCAGGAACGCGTCGGTGAGGAACTCAAACGGCGGAGCCAGCGGGTTGTGCGTGCCGCCTTCCATGAGGAGCTTGGATGGACCGTCGGCGGTGAGGAGCGCGGGCAGGATCGTCTGCAGGACCAGCGTGGCGCTGCCCGCGGTTCCCACGGAGAACGTCCACTCCCCCGACGTCACCGGGCCCGGCTCGAAGCTGAGCTCGCGCGAACCCACGGTGTCGCCAACGACGCGCGCGTGGCCCACCTCCGCGGCCGCCTGCACGGCGGTGAGGTGCTGGCGCATGAGACCGGGCCGCGCACGACGGGCGCGCACATTGACCACCTGGAACGCCTTCCCGGTGACCAGCGAGAGCGCCAGCGCCGTGCGCAGCACCTGTCCACCACCTTCACCTTCCGAGCCGTCGATGGAGATCATGACTCATCCCTTCACGCACAGGACCTGCTTGAGCGTATGCACAATCTCCACCAGGTCCGCCTGCGCTTCCATCACATCCTCAATCGACTTGTACGCCGCGGGCGTCTCGTCGATCACGTCGGCGTCCTTGCGACACTCGATTCCCGCGGTGGCCTGCGCGTGGTCCTCCAGCGTGAACGCCTTGCGGGCCGCGGTGCGGCTCATCTTCCGACCCGCGCCGTGGCTGCAGGAGTGGAAGCTCTCCTCATTTCCACGCCCACGCACAATGAAGGACTTCGCGCCCATGGAGCCGGGGATGATACCCAGGTCGCCCTCGCGAGCGCGCACCGCGCCCTTGCGGGTCACGAGCACGTTCTTCCCGTGGTGGGACTCGCGCGCCATGTAGTTGTGGTGGCAGTTCACCACGGTGAGGTCGGCAGTGAACGCGGGCAGCTGCGAAGAAGCCTGCAGCGCCGCAACCACGCTGTGCATCATGAGCTCACGGTTCTGGGCCGCGTAGTCCTGCGCCCACTCCAACGCCTCCACGTAGTCCGCGAAGTGCTCGGTTCCCTCGGGGAGATACGCGAGATCCGCGTCCGGCAGGTTGATGAACCAGCGGCGCATGTCCTGCTTGGCCAGCTCAATGAAGAACGAGCCCACGCGGTTACCCACCCCGCGCGAACCGCTGTGCAGCATCAACCAGACACCCTGCGACTCGTCGAGGCAGAGCTCGATGAAGTGGTTGCCGGTTCCCAGCGTTCCCAGGTGCTCGAGGTCCGGACCGCGGCCAATGCGCGGGTGCTTTCCGACGATGACGTCGTAGCGCGCCTTCAAACGCAGCCACGCGTCCTGGTGCGCCTGGGGCGGACGCTTCCACGCGCCGCGGTCATTGCGACCACCGTTGTCGGTGCGACCGTGCGGCACCGCCTTCTCGATCGCCGCGCGCAACGCCGCCAGGTTGTCGGGCAGGTTGCTCGCCGTGAGCGAGGTGCGCACCGCCATCATTCCGCAGCCGATGTCGACGCCCACCGCCGCCGGGATGACCGCGCCCGTGGTGGCCACCACGCTTCCCACCGTGGCGCCCTTGCCCACGTGCACGTCCGGCATCACCGCCACCCACTTGTGGATGAACGGCATGCGGGCAATGCGCTTGAGCTGCTCGGTGGCCTCCGCCTCCACGGGGACGCCGCGGGTCCAGGCCTTGATGGGCGCTCCGCCTTCAACGTGGATGATCTCGTGGGTGCGGGTTTCCATGGTTTGCTCCTCATGTCACGGGTGGACATCCCGCAGCGGAGCAGGGGCCGTGCCAGGGCGCGTCGCCCTCGGCGGAGAGCGGAGGGCGGAGCCCGGTGTATCCCGTGGGATAACATGCTAGACGGTCATCTATGTCGCGCAAGACCGTCGTCATCAGCCTGTTGGGGCCCACCCTGGACGCGGGGAAGGGGCCTGCCCGTTGGGAGCGGTGGCGTCCCACCGTGGCGCTCTGTCAGCACGAGGACCTGCTGGTCCACCGCCTGGAGCTGCTCTTCCAGCCGCGCTTCACCGCGCTCGCGGACACGGTGACGTCGGACATCCGCCAGGTCTCTCCGGAGACGGCGGTCCGCTCCTCGCACCTGGAGATGGAGAACCCGTGGGACCTGGAGGTGGTCTACGCGGCGCTCCACGACTTTGCGCGCGGCTACAACTTCCAGCCGGAGAAGGAGGACTATCTCATCCACATCACCACGGGGACGCACATTGCGCAGATCTGCATGTTCCTCCTGACGGAGGCGCGCTACTTCCCCGCGCGACTCATCCAGACCTCTCCCCCGACGAAGGAACAGCCCAACGGCGTGGGCACCTACAGCATCATCGACCTGGACCTCTCGAAGTATGACCGCCTCGCCAGTCGCTTCCGGCAGGAGCAGAAGGAGGGGCTGAGCTTTCTCAAGGGTGGCATCGAGACGCGCAATGCGGCGTTCAACCGGCTCATCGAACGCATTGAGCGTGTGGCCATCAGCTCTCCCGCGCCCATCCTGCTCATGGGTCCCACGGGCGCCGGCAAGAGCCACCTGGCGCGACGCATCCACGACCTGAAGAAGGCGCGCCGACAGGTGAAGGGTGAATTCGTCGACGTCAACTGCGCCACGCTGCGCGGCGACGGAGCCATGAGCACGCTGTTTGGCCACGTGCGCGGTGCCTTCACCGGCGCGGTGGGGGACCGGCCCGGTCTGCTCAAGAAGGCGCACGGCGGGGTGCTCTTCCTCGACGAGATTGGCGAGCTGGGCGCGGACGAGCAGGCCATGCTGCTGCGCGCCATCGAGGAGAAGGTGTTCCTGCCCATGGGCTCCGACCGTGAGACGCACGTGGAGTTCCAGCTGATTGCCGGCACCAACCGCGACCTGCAGACGGCCGTGTCCGAGGGGCGCTTCCGCGAGGACCTGCTCTCGCGCATCAACCTCTGGACCTTCCAGCTCCCCGGGCTGCGCGAGCGCCCGGAGGACGTCGAGCCGAACCTGGAGTTCGAGCTGGCGGAGGTGGGGCGACGCATGGGGACGCACATCACCTTCAGTCGTGAGGCGCGGGAGAAGTTCCTGAAGTTCGCCACCAGCAAGTCCGCGGCGTGGGCCGGCAACTTCCGCGACTTCAGCTCCGCGGTGACGCGCATGGCCACGCTGGCGCCGGGCGGTCGCATCAACGTCGACGTGGTGGAGGAGGAGATGGACCGCCTCAAGCAGCTGTGGCGTCGTGCTCCCGCCACGAATGACGGCGCCGACGAGGTCACCCGTGTGCTGGGACCGGGTCGTGCGGCGCAGCTGGACCGGTTTGACCGCGCGCAGCTGGCGGAAGTGCTGAGCGTGTGCGCGGAGGCGCGCAACCTGTCTGAAGCGGGGCGGGTGCTGTTCGCGCACTCCCGCGGGCTCAAGAAGTCCACCAATGACGCGGACCGCCTGCGGAAGTACCTGGCGCGCTTTGACCTGGACTGGCGCGAGGTCACCGGCAGGGGCGCGTGAGCCATGGACCGCGTCTCGCCCACCATCAGACCCCGCGCGCGCGTGGTGGGAACGCAGAGCTGGCGCAAGCTGCTCTTCCTGCATTGGTCCTTCCCGCCCGACGTCATCCGTCCGCTGGTTCCCCGCAGCGTCGAGCTGGACCTGTGGGAAGGGCGCGCGCTGGTGGGAGTGGTGCCCTTTGCCATGCGCAACATCCGTCCCTGGTGGCTTCCGCGCGTCGCCGCGATGGACTTCCTGGAGACCAACGTCCGCACCTACGTGCATCATCGCGGCGGGAATCCCGGCGTGTTTTTCTTTTCGCTGGAGGCGTCGTCGTGGCTCGCGGTCCAGGCGGCGCGCCGGGGCTTCGGGCTGCCCTATTTCCACGCGAACATGACGCTGGAGGTGCGGCCGGATGGCTCCATCCGCTACGAGACCGTCCGACGTGGAACACTCGACGCTGTGCATCGCGTCACGTATGTCCCGGGTGAGCACCTCGGTGCCTCCCCGGTGGGCACGCTGGAGCACTTCCTGCTCGAACGCTATCTGCTCTACGTGGAGCGAAGCGGTGCGCTGTTCCGCGGGCAGGTGCACCACGCGCCGTACCCCGCGCAGAGGGCCACCGTGGTGGAGGTGCGTGACGGTCTGATGCGCGCGGCCGGCCTTCCCGTCGTCACCGGGATGCCGGAGTACGCGCACTACGCGGAAGGGGTGGACGTGGAGATCTTCCCGTTGGTGCGTGTCTGAGCACGGGCTGCGGCAGCAAACGGGTGCGGAGGTCTCATGGCCGGGGGCGGCGGAGGATTCCGCGGGCATCTGCCAGACGAAGAGGAAGCTGCAGGGGCGGCAACAAGGGGGGCGGAAACAACTCCGGCGCTCTCGCGAGCACTTCCGGATCCCATGTAGTTCCCGCGGCATCTGCCGCCCCTGCAACACCGTTGAAGAAAGTGCGGGTCGCCAAGGTGTCGACGAGAGGGACACATTGGAAATGTACTCCCGTTCAGCATGCGACCCGGGAGCTGGAAGGCGCCGGCAAGGACTTCGTCGAGAGGGCATTTTCCAGGATGTACTCCCGATCAGCATCCGGCGCCGTCCAGCTCCTTGGCCTAGATGTTCACCTGCTCGATCATGTCCACCCAGTGACAGGTATCCGCGCTCTGCGCGAACGCCGCCACCGCCTCGAAGACCTGGTCAGAGAAGCCACCCACGTTCATCACGTCGTGGCGCTCCGCGGCCTGCGTGTGGCCGTAGGGCTGGATGTCCAGGCACACCAGCTTGGCGCCCGGGTTGCGCTTCTTGAAGCCCTCCCACTCCGTCATGGTGGCCGTGGCCTGACCCCAGCCCCGGTTGTCCATCCACGACTCATTGTCGGACACGAACATCACCAGCTCTCCGTGCGCCTTGCGGCTGTTCAGCTCCCGCAGCGGCGCGCTGCAGTTGGTTCCGCCGCCACCCAGCTTGGCCAGCCGCGCCGCGTTGGTCATGACGCTGTCGCGCGGGTTGAGCCGCACGTGCCGCGCGCTCTCCGCGAACGGGATGACCTCCGCGTCCGGGTTCTTGCGCAGCATGGCCGCCGCCATCAGCGCCGCCACGTCGATGCAGCGGACCTTGCTGGTGGCACCCTGACGGTGGCCGGTGGCGGGAGAGAGCATGGAGCCGCTCACGTCGGGCAGCACGTAGATCTTTCCCTCCACGCGCGGCACGTTCTCGATGGCAATCTCCATGGCCTCCTGCAACGCGTCCACCACCACCGCCGGCACGCCGTCACCGGTGTTCTGGTACGCCACCATCAGCTGGTACGGGAACACCCGCGCACGCTTGATGGCGTCGGGATTGCTCAGACGGTCGGCAATGAGCGTGGTCATCTTGCGGTCCTTGAACACGCCGTGGCGTGCAAAGGTGTTGAGGTTCATGCGCGTCATCTGCCAGGAGGCCTGGCGCGCAATCTCCATCCAGTGACGGTCCTCCAGCGGCGCGCTGGTCAGCAGCTGGAACGGCACGTCGGGCAGCTCGGAGCCGGGGTTGCGCTTGAACTCCTCGAACGCCTGCACGAGCGGGGAGAGCGGCGCACCCGCCTTGGGCTTGCCGATGAGGTAGCCGTACAGCGCCTCACGCGCGGGGTCCTTGGGCTTGGGATGGACCATCTTGATCACGTCCTGCAGCGAGGGAGACTGACCCACCGCGGCGCGGAACACCTGCTCGTCGGAGCGACGCTCCAACCACTGGCGCACCAGCCGCTTGGGACGGCTACCCAGGCTCTTGCGACCCACGGCACCGGAGCGGAGGACCTGCACGAAGTTGCGCAGCATCTTTCCGTCGTCCATCACGCGGTGGAACACGCGCTCCAGCGCATTGCCGTCCTTCAGGGAGAGCACCGCGCACAAGAGCGCCGGCATGTCCTTCATGAACGAGCGCGTGCGACAGAACACCGCCGTGCGCGCCACGAACTCCGCGTCCACCTCGTAGGCCAGGTTCACCACGCGCTGCAGCTGCGCCTCGCCGGAGGCGTAGTAGGTGTGGTTCAGGCAGCCGGTGGCCGCGTACTGCGCCAGCGCGTGCTTGGGATGCAGCGCGTAGGCGACGCCGCCGGCCTCGTTGATGGTGTCGGCGGGAGGAGGGTTGTTGCCGCGGAAGGAGGGAAACAGCTGACGGTTGGCCATGGTGCAGGACCTCCGTGAATTGCTCGGGGTCTGCAGGAGCAGCCAACGTGCCAGCGCGCGCCGCGAGGAGGCGCCGGGGAGCTCACCCGGCCGCGCTATCCCGCCGGATAATCATGTATCAGAAGGGATAAGCTGCTGCTCGGCCGGCGCGGGCGCGGTCTCGGCGGGCGGGGCCGGGGTGGGCGTCGGCGTGACG
>JBFMGU010000019.1:0-69134 GCA_040752415.1 Myxococcota bacterium | reverse complement strand
TGCGGATTGGCTCCGAGCCCATGAAGAAGAGCGACTTCCACATCCACCTCCCCGCCGGGGCCATTCCCAAGGACGGGCCCAGCGCCGGCGTGGCCATGTTCCTGGCGTTGGCGTCGTTGCTGCTGAACCGGCGGGTGCGGCACAACGTGGCGGTCACCGGGGAGATCAGCCTGCGCGGGCTGGTGCTTCCCGTCGGGGGCATCAAGGAGAAGATGCTGGCGGCACGACGGGCGGGCATCACGCGCGTGGTGATTCCACAGCTCAACGTGGGGGACCTGGAGGAGCTTCCGCGGGATGTGCGCTCCGCCATGGAGATCCTGCCAGTGCAGACCGTGGATGAGGTGCTGGACCTGGCGCTGGAAGGCGTGGAGCACGAGCTGCCGACGGACCTGGTGCATCCGACGCTGCACGGCGGACACCTCCAGCCCCCCGCGCAACACTGACGGGCACACCCTTCAGCGCTTGGATTTCCGGGGCTTCCCCACGGGAGCGTCGGGCGGACAGCAGGACGCCATGGCGGCGCGGATCGTCGCCACCAGGCCCTCCAGGCGCTCCAGGACCAGCGTACCGTTGAGCCGGTAGATGACGTGGCGGCCCTGGGGTTGCCGCTCCAGGATGCCCGCGGTCTGCAGGATCTGCAGGTGGCGGGAGATGACCGAGCGGTCCTGCGGGAAACCGGCGGAGATGGCGTCGACGTCGAGGCCGTTCTGCGTGGCCAGCTTCATCACCATGGCAATGCGCGTGGGGTCGGCGAGCGCCTTGAAGAACGCGGTGTCCAGCTCGTCGTGCAGGGAGCGGGAGAGCACGGGGAGGTTGCGCGCGCTCATCGCAACAGCTCCCGGATGCGCGGCGTGAAGCAGGCCACCAGCAGCCGCTCCCGACACACCGGGTACAGCGTCTGCCCCAGGTAGGACGAGGGCATGCCCGCGTTGTCGTCGATGCCCAGGCGGGCGGGGTGCGCGGTGTCCGGCTTCAGCGTGCCGAACAGGCGGTCCCAGATGATCAGCGCCGAGCCGTAGTTGGTGTTGGACTCCGCAAGGTCCTTGGAGTGATGCCAGCGGTGCGCGTTGGGGCTGTTGAAGACGACGTGGAGGAGGCTGGGGGCCACCGGCGTGTTGACGTGCTGCAACAGCGACACCGCGCCGCGCACCGCGCCCATCAACGCCACCGCCTCCGCCGGCAAGCCGAAGAGCAGCGCGGGAACCACGTCACACGCCGTGTTCCAGGCCACGTTCAGCGGGTGAACGCGCAGGCCGTTCAGCGTGTAGAGGCGCTCCGGGGCGTGGTGCACCGCGTGGATGGGCCACAGGGCCGCGTGCTCATGGGAGAGACGGTGGATCCCGTATTTGCCCAGGTCACCGACGAGGAACGCCACCAGCGAGGCAGCCACCAGGGACGCGCCGGACCAGTCGCCGCTCCATCCCGCCGTCACAACCAGACCCGCCAGCGACGTCAGCAGCGCCTCCGCGAGCACGCGTGTCAGCTTGTCCGGGATGCTCAGCAGCAGGACGTAGAGGAGGTCCGTGCGCGTGTCGTTGCGGGGGCGGTTCCATTCCTCGACGTAGGGAGCCGCGCGCTCCACCAGCGTCAGCAACAGGATCAGCGAGAGAAGAACCGTGGTGAGCGCGCCGCCGGGCGCCAGGCCCCAGCGCATCAACGCGAACGTGGCGAGCGGTGCGCCCAACAGGGTGGCTGGGAAGGTGAACGGGCGCATCGGGTGGGTCCTCCTGGCTTGCACATGTGCACAATTATGCACACGTTGGACGGGTGTCAAGGTGGTGGCGATTTGGGGGAGTGGCGGGTCGGCCCCCCCACCCCGCCGCCTGCCGGTTTCACCGGTTACCCGACGTGGCGGCGGGCCTCCCCCACGGCGTGGGGAGGCGTAGATGTGCCGCGGCCGTTTTGTTCACTGGGCCGAGCGCGGCACAAGGCCTCATTGGACCCGTGCCGCCCAACGCGCGCCACGAACAAACGCGGCGGCACATCTACGCCTCCCCACGCCGTGGGGGAGGCCCGCCGCCACGTCGGGAAACCGGTGAAACCGCAGGCGGCGGGGTGGGGGGGCCGACCCGCCACTCCCCAAATCGCCACCTCCTTCTCTCAGAGCGTGGGCCCAAAGAGCGCAGCGGTGCGCTGAACAATGCGTCGTGACAGCGGCAGCTGCGCAAACTCCTCCGCCGTCCACCGCCGCGCCGCCTTGCGCTCCGCCTCAAT
The DNA here is from genome assembly GCA_040752415.1 of Myxococcota bacterium. Lineage (GTDB taxonomy): Bacteria > Myxococcota > JACRCW01 > JACRCW01 > JACRCW01 > JBFMGU01. The sequence continues at coordinate 66,920 of JBFMGU010000019.1, read as the reverse complement.
CGCCGCTTCCAGCTCCGCAATGAACGCCGGCTCCATCACTTCCATGTTCACCTCGTCATTGAACCGGAAGCTGCGCGAGTCGAAGTTCGCCGACCCCACCGTGGCCCACTCGTGGTCAATCACCAGCACCTTGGCGTGCAGGAACGGCGGCTCCCGCACCCAGCAGTTCACCCCAATGGCCACCAGGTCCGGCAGCACGCCGAAGTTCGCCGCCTGCACGAACGCGCTGTCCACCTTGCCGGGAATCAGCACGTTCACGCTGGCGCCCCGCTGCACCGCCGCGCGCAGCGCCGTGAACATGGCCCCGTCTGGAATCAGGTACGGCGTCACCACGTCCACGCGCTTCTGCGCGCAGGAGATGGCCTGGAAATACAGGCTGTGCGCGTACTCGTACTCGCCGGCGGGACTGCTGGTGATCACGCGGCACAGCGCGGGCCCCTCCGGGTGATGCTCCGGGTAGTAGACATCCGCCACCAGCTCCTCGCCGGTGGCCTCGTACCAATCCTCCAGGAAGGACTCCTGCAGCTGCCCCACCACCGGACCGCGCACGCGGAAGTGGAAGTCCCGGCTGCGCTCGGGGTTGTCGTTCTCCACCAGGTAGCGCTGCGAGATGTTCATCCCGCCGGTGAACCCCACCACCCCGTCGGTGACCAGGATCTTGCGGTGGTTGCGGAAGTGCAGTCCCCGTCGCCAACGGCTGAACTTGAGGGGCCGGGCCACCGCAATGCGCACCCCCGCGCGCCGGGCCGCGTCAAACGTGCTCTCCGCGGCCTCGTAGCTGCCAATGGCGTCGTAGATGAGCCGGACCTCCACCCCGCGCTGCGCCGCGCGCGAGAGCGCCATGAGGAATTGCCGGCCGGTCTCGTCGTCGTCAAAGATGTACGACTGCAGGTGCACGTGATGCCGCGCGCTCTCGATGGCCTCCAGCATCCGCGGATACGCCCGCTCTCCCATCAGCAGCGCCTCCACGCGGTTCCCCGTCAGGAGCGGGCGGTGGCAGAGACGTCCCACGGCGTCGGAGAGGGCCTGCACGTGCGCGGGGGCCTGACCCAGGTGCCGTTTCCGTCGGGATTCCATCAGGGAGAGCGAGGCCCAGCGGGAGCGCAGCTCACTCTTGCGCATGCCGCGCAGCCGGTGTCGACGGTTCACCCGGTGCAATCCCATCACTGCGTAGAAAACCGGTCCCAGGATGGGCGTGGCGTTGATGAACAGGAGCCACAGGATGGCGGCGGTGGGCTCCCGACGGGTGAGCATCACGTGCCCGCCCGCCCACAACGCCAACCCGAGGTGCAACGTCACCACCCCAACCGCCACCACCAAGACCAGCGTCCCGTCCATGCGGCGGATGGAGCTCAGCCGCCCGTCGGTGACGACGAGGACGGGGGCTCCTCCTGCGGAATCAGCGGCTGGGGAACCGGGGTGGGCTCGTCGGGGGGAAGCAGCGGCGCGGGGGCCGGTGGTGGCTCAGGAGCGGGCGGCGGAGGCGGAGGCTCTCGACGCGGAGCCGAGAACGACGGCGCCGAGACCCGCGCGGCCATCTGGGAGGCAAAGTCACGCGCGGCGCGATCATGCGCGGCCTTCACCATCCCGCGCCAGATGGGATCCACGCCGAGGGTGAACGCGAACGCGAGCCCCACGTTGAACACCGTCTCACCCAGGTTGCCCGCCATGGAGCTGGCAAACCCGGTGAACAGACCCGTGGCCGCCACGAACGCCGAGCTCAGCACGTAGTTGGCCACCTCCACGCAGACCTGCAGCGGCGTGGTGGGCCCCAGCGTGGGTGGACGCGGAATGCCCTCAAACTGCTTCGCCGTGTCCTCGGTGCAATACCCGAACGGGTCACCGCCGCCGGCAAGGCTGCTGATGAAGCCGAAGCGGAACATCACCGAGAGCATGAACACGCTGGCCAGCAACGTTCCCGCGGCCACGAACGCGCCGATGACCGCCTCCCGGAACAACGGCTCCATGAACACGAAGCGCGCCGTGGATTGGCCGAAGCCGGAGACCACGCCCATGGGTCGGAGGTCCGCGGTGGCGAGCGAGCCGCGGTACTTCACGCGGATGTCATAGACGGAGCCCACCAGCGTGACGCGGTCCCCGGTGGCGGGATGGAACGCGGCCACCTGGGGCATCTGCAGGTCCAGGAAGTACTCCGCGCCAATGGCCTCGGTGTCCTTGGCGTCGGCCACCTCCACCACGTCAAAGCCAATCTCGCGCAGCGCCTGCGGCACGGCCACGGCCAGGTGGCTCATGGACGGGTAGCTCTCCGCGAAGCTGTTGGTGAAATCCACGCGACGGTCCGGGTCATTCACCAGCGCCGGCCGCTTGAAGGCCACGCGCACCCCCGAGACCGACGTGGGCACGGGGTCGTCGGGCTCTCCCAGGTTGGCCTCGACGGGCAGGCGCACCACCTTGGTGTTGGTGCAGGAGAGCGAGCCCACCAGCACACCCACCAGCACACTGAGCGCAGCGGAACGCAACAAGCCCTTGGGCCCACGGAGCGACGTCATCATGGCGCACCGTCCCCACCGCCGCCGGGCGGGAGCTTGTAGACCTTGGGGGTGTTGGCGGGGATGGCGTCGGGGGGCAGTCGGCCGGAGGCTTCCACCATGGACGTGGCCAGCGCGCGCGCGGCGCGGTCATGCGCGGCCTTCACCATGCCTCGCCAGGTGCGCTCCGTGGCCAGGCTGCGCACGAACCCGCGACCACCGCCAAAGACGCGATGTCCAACGAACTCCGCCACGCCCAGGGTGATGCCCGCCACGCTGATGATGGCGCCCGCCACCGCGGTCTCGGCGGCCAACCACGCCACCTTGCCGCACAAGGCCGCCCGGCTGGTCTCGAAACTGCCCTGCTTGATCTCACCGGGCACGTTCTCCGGCGTGCAGTAGCCCAGCGGATCACCCGCCCCCTGCGACGCGCGATAGACCATGAAGCCAATGAGCGGGATGGCCACCACCACGCTCACCACCGCCATGAGGCTCAGCGACACCGCGCCCACCGACGCGGTCTCCACGTAGGGGTCGGCGAAGATGAAGTGCGTGGAGCTCTCCCCGTGACCGGACACCAGGCCCATGGGTCCCGCCGACGAGCTGAGGCGCCCCCGGTAGAGCACGTGGATGTCATAGGAGGACCCGCCCGCCGTCATGTTGCGACCCGAAGCCTGGCGAAATCCCTCGATCTCCGGGGGCAGCAGCTCCAGGATCATGGCCGCGCGCGCCGCCCGCGCCTCCTGCAGGTTCTTCACCTCCACGACGTCAAATCCCACCTCGCGCAGCGCCAGCGGCACGGACTTCAGCATGTGCTGCACCGACGGATACTCCTCGGCGTAGGTGTTGCTGAAATCCACGCGGGTCTCCGGCAGCGGCGGCGGCTTGGCGCCCGGCTTTCCTGACGACGTCACCGCGGGTGTGTCACCGGCCGCTCCCCGGGCACCCCCGTTGGGAGACTGAGGCGGCGGTTCCTGGCGGTAGATGGCCACACGCACCGGGCGACCGACGGGCGCACCCTCCGGCAGCGGCTCCTCCAGCGTGGGGTCCACCTCCAGCTTGCGCACCGTGGAGCACGCGGCAAGGAGCGCCACCGCGGTCAGCAGGGCCAGCGTGCGCTTCATCGGGCCGTCCCCGTGGTGGCGGGCCTGGGGCTGGCGCCCAGCTTGTTGATCCGGGCGACGATGGCGTCGGCGAGATCCTCGGCGGCCTCGTCGTGGGCGCCCTGCACCATGGATTGCCAGCGCGGCTCATTGATGAAGATGTCCACCAGCGGATTGATGACGCGCGGCACCACCTGCGCGGTGGCCTGGCTCACCAGCTCGTCGGCAATGAACACCATGATGCCCACCTCCGGCGGGATGGCCAGCGTGGGGAGCGCGTTGTTGACGTCGGTGAGGCACTGTTCCGGTGCGCCACCACCGCAGCGCGCCGCAGCGAGGTCACGCTGCACCTGGTCCGGGCCCTTGATGGCGCGCGGGTCCAACGCCAGCGTGATGCCGAACCACGCCGAATAGATCACGATGCTGACCGAAGCGCCGAGCAGCGAGAGACCCACGCTCTGCAGCAGCGCGTTGGACCAGAAGAAGCTGGCGGTGCGGGAACCGGAGCCGCTGATGCGCTCGGGGATGCGCGCTCCCGGCCGGAGCAGACGCACCGAGTAGCTGACGCTGATGCGGTTGAGGGAGCCAAGGAACGAGAAGTCCAGGAGGCCCTTGGGACGGATCACGTTCACACCGGGCGTGTCCGGGATGAGCGTGTAGGGCGCGCCCAGCTCCGCGGCCTGCTGCTCATTCTCCACTTCCAGCACCGTCACGCCGCGCGCACGCAGCTGCGCCAGCAGCGACCGCATGAAGTGCTCTCCCGACGAGTAACGCTCCTCCTGCACCAGGCTGAAGTCGCGGTCACGTCGGAATCCCGCCACGCGCTGATCCATCACCAGCGCCACCACCTGTTTGGCCTGGGAGCGGGGCGTGTCGTCGTCGACAAGGGGTTCCAGCGCGGGATGCAGCGGGACCTGGCGCACCGCGCAGGACGCCAGGAATGCCGCCGCGAGGGCGAGGATGGGGAGGACGCGTCTCAACGCGACAAGGCACTACCTCCCGCCGGAGGCCTCGATCAAGATGCGACCGGGCCGCGCGCGGACTCTCGGGCAGGCCGCCGCCGCGACCATTGCCTTGGAACGGGGTTGCGTGGTGACCGTGGAGAGCGCGGTGGGTCGGAGCACCTTGCCGGTGGGCATGGCGTACCGGACGAACACGGTCACGAAGTGGGAGCGGGATGAGCGTCGCCCGGCGCTGCTCGCTCTCCCACTTCGTGACCTGGGTGGCTCAGGGCGCGCCCTTCGTCGTCGTTGAAGGCGTGCCGGGCGCCGCCGCCGTCACCGGAAGCCGACGCAACGCCACCTGTCCCCGACGAGAATAATCAATCGACAATCCCAGCACGCGGGCGGCCTCCTGCGGCGCGTGGAAACCCATGGAGTTCTCCGCCTCGATGAAGTCCAGGTGGAACTGCGCCTTCTTCTGCATGGTGCGCGCTTCCTTGAGCTGCTCGTCGTTGGCGCCCGCGGCCTTGGCGCCCTTGATGTCCGCAATCAGCGCCACCAGCGCGTCCATGGCCACGTTGCGCAGCTGGAAGGTGCGGTCCTGGATCGTCGTCACGCGCGCGGTCAGCTCCGCCTCGGAGGCCTTGTGGCACGTCTGGCACGCGCGGTTGACGTTCAAGAGCGGGCTGCGCACGTGGTGGTCGCTGATCTTCATGGCGCCCTCACGCTTGTAGGGCATGTGGCAGTCCGCGCACGCCACGCCGGAGCGCGCGTGGATGCCCTGGTTGTACATCTCGAACTCCGGGTGCTGCGCCTTGAGGACCTCCGCGCCGGTCTCCGCGTGCACCCAGTCCTTGTGCGGGTTCTCGTCGTAGTAGGCCATGATGTCGTCGATCTTCAGGCCCTTGGACCACGGATACACCAGGCGCTTCTCCGGGCCCTTGAAGTAGTACTCCACGTGACACTGCCCGCAGACGAACGAGCGCAGCTCCTGCCGCGTGGCCATGGTGTTGACGTCGTAGTCCTTGACGCCCTGCCCCGCCTTCAAGGCCCGCATGCCCTCGATGAAGCCAGGCCGCGTCACGCGCAGCGCCATGGTTTCCGGGTCGTGGCAGTCAATGCAGGTGACGGGATGGGTGACCAGCTTGCGCGCCTCCGCGTACGGCATCTGGTTCATCTTCTCGAAGCCCTTGATGAGGTCGCCCTCGCCCAGCTTGCGGTACGGGACGTAGACGGAGGCGTGGCAATGCATGCAGGTGCCGGGCTGTTTGGTGACCTGCTGGCGCTCGGTGAAGGTCTGGTCCTCCAGCATGTACGCGTGGCCGCGCTCCTCGCGGAAATCCACTGCGAACGCGTAGCCGGCCCACATGGTCTTGAGACGCGGGTCCTCCTCCAGGCGCGACTGCGCCGTCACCGTGCGCGGGTCGACGTTGGTGGGCGTGCGTGGGACCGCCTCGCTTCCGCCGTAACGCGTGCGGACCTGGTCCACGGTGCGCTTGTAGCCGTCGTACTGGAGCGGAAAGTTCTTGCCCCAGGGCACGGGGTCCTCCGTCTCCTCCGTCAGCTCCACGACGCGGTAGAACGGGTTCCTCCCTTCTTCCTTCCGCTCCATGATGTTCACCAGCAGCGCGGTGGCGCCCGCCGCGAGCAACGCCGCTCCGACGGTGGCAATCCAGATGGTCCGGGTGGGCTTGGACATGATTTTTCTACCTCGCGGCAATGCTGGGCGTCGGTTCGCCGTGCCCGACGTTGTTGTGGCAACGCAGGCAACTCACCTGCGCGTCATGGGTGAAGTTCATGGCGTCCACCATGTCCGCGTGACAGTGACGACACGCCGACTCCGTCACGGCGCGGTTGGTGGCCTTGATCTGGATGGGCTCGTGGAAGTTGCCGGTGGTGAACGCGTAGCTGTGCCAGAAGCCGTTGGATGCCTTGGTCACGTACTTGGCAACGAAACCCGGTGGCGTGTGGCAGTCATTGCACGCCGCCACCGCGCGATGGCTGGACTTCAACCACCCGTCGTACTGGTCGCGCATGATGTGGCAGTTGGCACACGCGCGTGCGTCATTCGTGAGATACGAGGCGCCACGTGCGTAACCGAAGGTGAAGCCGCCAATCCCCACGGCCGCGCCCACCGCCACGCCCAACGCCACCCCTGCCAACCATTCCGCGCGCATGTCCGCTCCTTCGGCACACCGCACGCAGAACAAGACGCGTGCCATGCAGAGTTTTCACGCTCCACCAGCATTCGCGCGCAACCGTTGCGTTGGGCCGCTACAAGCACGGCACAAGCTTGCGTTTCGACGCATTGATTGCGCGGGGAGGAAACGCCCATGCGAGTCGCCGTGTTCAGTGCCCGCCCCTATGACCGCGCCTGGCTGACGGAGGCGAACCAGCCGCACGCGCACGAGCTGGTGTTCCTGGAGACGGGGCTCAACGAGCACACGGTCCCGCTGGCGCTGGGCTCACCGGCGGTGTGCGCGTTCGTCAACGACAACCTGGGCGCGGAGGTGTTGCGTCGGCTGAAGGAGCAGGGGACGCGCTTGATTGCGTTGCGGTCCGCCGGGTTCAACCACGTGGACCTGGCCACGGCGGATGCGCTGGGGCTCACCGTGCTGCGGGTGCCGGCGTATTCACCGTACGCGGTGGCCGAGCACACCGTGGGGCTGATGCTGACCTTGAACCGCAAGTTCCACCGCGCGCACGCCCGCGTGCGGGAGCACAACTTCGCTCTCGACGGGCTGATGGGCTTTGACATGAACGGGAAGACCGCGGGTGTCGTCGGGACGGGGAAGATTGGCGTGGTGGTGGCGCGGATCCTGAGAGGCTTCGGGTGCACCGTGCTGGCGCATGATCCGTATCCCAGCGAGGAGTGTCGCGCGTTGGGGGTGAGCTACGTGGCGCTGGAGGAGCTGTTGTCCCGCAGCGACATCATCACGCTGCACACGCCGCTGACGCCGCAGACGCGCCACGTGATCAACACCGCGTCCATCCAGCGGATGAAGCGCGGGGTGATGCTCATCAACACCAGCCGCGGTGCGCTCGTCGACACCAACGCGGTCATCCAGGCGCTCAAGACGGGACAGGTGGGCGCCCTGGGACTGGACGTGTACGAGGAGGAAGGGGACCTGTTCTTCCGCGACCTCTCCGAGGAGGTCATCCAGGACGACGTGTTCGCCCGGCTGCAGACGTTCCCCAACGTGCTGATCACGGCGCACCAGGCGTTCTTCACGCGCGAGGCCGTGGGCAACATCGCGCGGACCACGATGGAGAACATCAGTGACTTCGAGCGGGGGACCGTGAAGGAGGCCAACCGCGTGACGGCGGCGCGTGTGGCGCGGTGACGAGGTCAGGGGTGTCGGAGCCCCAAGGAAGTCAGAAGTCAGAAGTCAGAAGTGGTTCCGTGACGACGAAGGCGGAGCACCTTCCGACTTCCACATTCTGACTTCTGACTTCTGACTTCCTTCTCTCGGATTCTCCGCCCGCCCATCAGAAATCCACGTCCTCACCCTCGTGCCGCGCCTCCAGGTATCCCCCGCGCACCAACCGCGCCAGGCACGAGCACGTCTCGAACTCGCCGAGCCAGGAGCGGTTGATGAGCTGCTGCACGCTGACGTTGGGCTTCGCCAGTGAATAGAGCAGCCTTTCGTGCTCGGTGATCTCAGAGCGGACCGCCTCGTCCTCGAACCCGTCCTCGGCGAGGAACGCGCGCTCGAGATCCTCGTCGGTAGGCTCGGGCGTGGCGCCGGGCGCGGGGAGGGGCGCCGTCACGTTGAAGGTGAGCTCCGGGCTGGTGATGACCTCGCGAATGCGCGGCCATTCATCCGCGCGTCGGATGCCTTCCATGAGGAGCTGCTCCCAGCGGATGTCCAGCACCGCGCCGGGCTCGGGCGGGGGGACGGGACGGGGGGTGAAGTCGTAGGTGCCGTCGCGCCAGAGGAACACGTTGTAGATGCTCTCCCTCAGCTGCAACTGCACGAACTTCTCGATGTCCTCCGCCGACACGATGCCCTGCACCAGCAGCACCATCCCCAGGCGACGCTTGGTGCGCACGTGCTGCTCGACGGCGGCTTCCAGTTGCGCTTCGCTGATGACGCCCGCGTCGACGAGCATCTGGCCCAGCCGCTCCCGCTGTTCCCGACTCACCGACTGGGCCCAGGCCAGCGTCCCGTTCTTGAACCAGAAGTCCACCGCGCGACTGCGACGTCGCATGGCCAGCATGCCCGTCATGCGCTGCCGACCCACAAGCTGCAGCACGTCCGCGGGAGCAAACTCCTTGAGTGATCCACTGAGTGCCATCGTTCCGCCCGAAGTGGGCCCCTGCTAGCAGACGCAGCCGCGCAACGCACGTTGTCGTCCCAGGTTCCGTGTCATCCTCGTGGCTGGTAGCGCGTGGAGCATGGGTGAAGGCAACGTCGTCGTGGGTGGTGCGCTCCTGTTCCTGCTTGCGCTGACCCTGCCCGCCAGCGCGCTCACCAGAGCACCTGGGGCGCAGTCGGGCTGTGTGTGCCGTGCCTACGAAGGAGATGGCGCCATGGGCCGGGGCATTGGCGTTGTGGTTTGGCAGCGCGACGTCGTCGCCGGTGAGGGCTGCGTCAGAATGAGCTGGCCGTGTCCGGCGAACCCCAACCCCCCACGGTCAAGCGGTTGCGCTCGCTCGCCCCCCTTCCCCAGTACCGTTTTCCCGTCGTCACCGAGCCGGGGAAGGGGGGCAATTTGATGGGCGCAACTGCCACTTTCCGACGAGAAGAAGTCCCAGTGCCAATGCGTGCCCCCCTTCCCCGCAACGGGTGACGACGTCGAAGCGGGTGTGGGGAAGGGGGGCGAGCGAGCGCAACGGCCTGACCGTGGGGGGGTTGGGTGTTCGCCAGCCTCATCACATGGACAGATCATCCTGACGCCGCGCTGACGCTCAGCCGGCAAGCGCCTTGTCGATGGCGCTGCGCAGCTCCTTGCTTTCCGGTGCCACGGAGCTCTGGAACGCCCCGAGGACCTCACCGTTCTTCCCGACGAGATACTTGTGGAAGTTCCACTTGGGCTCGCCATGCTTGTCGGTGAGGAACTGGTAGAGCGCGCTCTTGTCCTTCCCCTTCACGACGTTCTTGCTCGTCATGGGGAACTTCACGCCGAACTTCGTGGTGCAGAACTGCGCAATCTGCTGCTCGGTGCCGGGCTCCTGCGCGCCGAAGTCATTGCTCGGGACGCCCAGGACGGTGAGGCCCTTGCCGTTGTACTCCTCGTGCAGCTTCTCCAGGCCGGCGTACTGCGGCGTGAACCCGCACTGCGACGCCGTGTTCACCACGAGCACCACGCGACCCTTGAACTGGTTGAGGGGAAAGGGCTGGCCCTCGAGGGAAGTGACGGTGTGATCATGAAAGCTCATTGCGACCTCCGGAAACAGGTTGGCCCTGAGATGCCCGAGGGCGCGAAAGGTTTCAACTCTGGGCCGAAGGGCCGGGCTTGGCTTTCCCGGCTTTGCTGCTTGAGCGACTCGCCAACGTGGAGGCCGCACATCACGTCTCCTGCCGCCACCAACGCAGAGCCCGGCGCGGTGACGTCGTGCAGGTGTGCTTTCGAGGCCGGGCTTGGTGCCTTTCCAGGTGCAGCCTTGGCTGCCGCTGCCCCCCCCCCCGGTCACCAGAACGAGCTCACGTGAACAACGACGACATACCGGCTGGGTACGGGGCGAGGAAGCACGCCGCCTCACGGCGATCATTCCAGCGTCGGCAGCGGCTCCCGCGCGGCAATCCACTTCTCCGGCATCCCCCTCGCTCCGACGGAGACCGCGACGATCCCACCGACGATCGCGCACGTGGTGTCGCGGTCCCCGAGCGCGGCCACCGTGTTCCACATCGCATCCTCGAAGGACTCCAGGTTGCGACACGCGCTCCAGATGCAGAACGGCACCGTGTCACTGGACAGCACCTGGTGGCCCGCGCCCAATCGCTCCGCCACGTCGTCAACCGGCTCCGTCAGCGGAATCTGCGCCGCGCGCGCCACACCTTCCGCGGTGTCCGACGCGGGAGTCCACCGCAGCACCTCCGCGAAAATCCGGGCGGCCCGATCCGACTGACCGCGGAGCTGCCACGACGCAGCGGTGGCCACGGCAATCGCGATGGCACCGGCAATCCCGTCGGGGTGGGCGTGGGTGACACGCGCGGACTTGCGCGCTTCCTCGACGACGACCGCGAAGTCATCCGCGAAGTACGCCCCCACCGGCGCCACGCGCATGGCCGCGCCATTGCCCATGGAGCCACTGCCGTTGAACGCGCTGCGCGCCGCCAGTCGCCACGGGGTGCCCATGCGGATGGCCTCCAGGATGCGGAACGCTCCGGGCCCGTAGCCACGACCCTTGTCCTCCGCCCACCGTCGCGCAAACGCGTCCGCGAGCTCGTCCTCACGAACCTCGCCAAAGCGCACCAGCGATTCCACGACCGAGAGCGCCATCACGGTGTCGTCGGTGAAACGCCAGGGTGCCACCGGCAACCAGCGGTGTCGCGCCACGCTGATGGCCTTCTCCGGCGTGATGAAGAACTTCTGGCCGAACGCGTCCCCCACCGACAACCCGTCGAGGGCGAGCATGCTGCGTTCCAGCCGGGCTTCCCGAGAGGCGGCTTCCGGATTCATGGTGTGCATGATACACGAACAAACGCGTGGCGCGAGTGATTCCGGTTTCCGGCGCAAGCGTGTTCCGTGTTGGCGCCCCGCCCGGACGAGCTAGCATTGCTTGCGATGACGCCGACGTTCTTCACCACCGCATCCGAGCTCCGCGCCTGGCTGACGAGAAACCATGTGAAGGCCACGGAGATTCTCCTGGGCTTCTACAAGGTGTCCTCCGGAAAGACCGGGATCACGTACCAGGAGGCGCTCGACGAGGCGCTGTGCTTCGGCTGGATCGACGGCGTGAGGAAAAGCCTTGGCGACGAGAGTTACACCATCCGCTTCACACCGAGGAAGCCACGCAGCATCTGGAGCGCGGTCAACATCAAGCGGATGAACATGCTCATCGAGCTCGGTCGCGTGAAGCCCGAAGGGCTGGCCGCGTTCTCCCGGAAAGACGAGAGCGCGGGGACGCGCTATTCGTACGAGCAGAATCGTGCGCTCAGCGCGGACGATGAGAAGCAGCTCCGCGCCAACAAGAAGGCGTGGGCGTTCTTCAGCGCGCAGCCGCCGGGCTACCGCAAGACCGCGAGCTGGTGGGTGATGAGCGCGAAGAAGCAGGAAACGCGCGCGAAGCGTCTGGCCGTGCTCATCGACGACTCGGAGCATGGCCGGCGGATCGCTCTGTTGGCGCGCCCCTCCAAAGAAACTGCGTAACGACCTCGCGGGCGTTGCACGTCGCCACAGACGTCCCCTTCTGCATCAAGCGCGAGGATGGAACCCCGTCCCGCGAATGTCAACCATGTCGTCGATTCTGCTCGCGATCCCAAGCGCGAGCGTTCTACAACGACGTCACGATCACCTCCGAGGCAGTCATGGCCGTCGTCCCACCGATCGTAGCGCATTCCCTCCCCATTCGGTCCGCTTCGTCGCGAGGATTCCGCGGGCGAAGCGTCACGATGAGGGTCTCTCTGGCCTGCGTGGCGTTGGCCTTCTCTTTCGGCGGGTGGGGTTGCACCTCAGGCACGGAGGAACCGCCCACGGCCACATGCACGGACAAGGATGGCGACGGGCTCGGAGAGGGAGCCGCGTGCCAGGGCCCCGACTGCGATGACAACGTGGCCGCGTGTGGCAACGACTGCGCCACCGACGTCGACGGTGATGGCGCCCGGGACTGCGATGACACATGCATCGATGTCGACGGCGATGACGCCTGCGTTGGCACCGACTGCGACGACACCGTGGCCACCTGCACCACCGACTGCACCACCGACGTAGACGCCGACGGCCAGCGGGACTGCGATGATGCCTGCCTCGACGTCGATGACGACGGCGCGTGCCTCGGGACCGACTGCGATGACACCGTGGCTGCCTGCACCACCGACTGCACGACCGACGTGGACGCCGACGGCGATCGCGACTGCGACGACCCCTGCATCGACGTTGATGACGACGGTATCTGTCGGGAAACGGACTGCGACGATACCGTGGCAACCTGTACCAGCGACTGCACATCCGATGTCGACGGCGACGCCGCGCGCGACTGCGATGATCCGTGTGTAGACGTGGACGGAGACACCGTGTGCGCGGGTACCGACTGCGACGACACGGCAGCCTCCTGCTCCACCGACTGCACCAGCGACGTGGATGGCGACAGCGAACGCGATTGTGATGACACCTGCATCGACGTTGACGGCGACACCGTTTGCCTGGGCACCGATTGCGACGACCTCAACGCGGTGTGCGGTGCGGACTGTGCCACCGACGTGGACGGGGACGGCGCGCGCGACTGCGACGATCCGTGCGTGGACGTCGACGGCGATGCTTCCTGCCGTCCCGAGGACTGCGACGACGCCGTGGCGGCATGCACCCTGGACTGCGCTTCCGACGTGGACGGGGACGGCGCAAGGGACTGCGACGACGCGTGCGTCGACGGCGATGGCGATACCGTCTGCCGCCCCGCGGACTGCGACGACGCGGTGGCGACCTGCACCAGCGATTGCTCCACCGATGTGGACGGCGACAGCGCCAGAGACTGCGACGATTCCTGCGTCGACGTCGACGGCGATATCGTGTGCCGTCCCGCGGACTGCGACGACGCCGTGGCCGCCTGCGCCGCAGACTGCACCACCGACGTGGACAACGACTCCCGCCGCGACTGCGACGACGCCTGCCTGGACGTCGATGGCGACGGGGCCTGCCGTCCCGCCGACTGCGACGACGACGTTGCCTTGTGCACCACCGACTGCACCAGCGACGTGGACGGCGACAACCTGCGGGACTGCGACGACGGCTGCTTTGACGTGGATAACGACGGGGTCTGCCGGGACGCGGACTGCGATGACAACTCGGCAACCTGCGCGGCCGATTGCCAGACCGACGTCGACAACGACAGCCTGCCGGACTGCGAGGATCCGTGCGTCGACGTGGACGGCGACGGCTCCTGCCGCAATCAGGACTGCGATGACGACGCGATCGGCTGCGTGGACGACTGCGCAACGGACGTGGATGTGGACCTCACGCCGGACTGCGGTGACCCCTGTGTGGACGTGGATGCTGACGGCTCGTGCCGCCCGGATGACTGCGACGACGCGGTGACGGGTTGCAGCTCCGATTGCACCGGCGACACGGACGGCGACGGCGCGCGGGACTGCGACGACCCGTGCGTCGACCAGGACCGCGACAGCGTGTGCCTGCCCGCCGACTGCGACGACACCTCGTCGCGCTGCGCGGCCGATTGCACATCCGACCGCGACCAGGATGGAACCACGGATTGCCTGGACCGTTGCGTGGACGTCGACGGGGACGGCGCGGGCTCGGGCGGCGGATGCCGCGCGGACTGTGACGATGAGGTGCCCACCTGCCGCTACGACTGCTTCACCGACGTGGACGTGGACGGCTGGCGGGATTGCGATGACTCCTGCGTCGACGCCGACGGGGACGGGTTCGGCCGCGCGGGCCAGTGCGCCGCCGACTGCGATGACGCCGTTCCCACGTGCAACGTTGCGTGCGCCGTGGACACGGATGGAGATGGCGCACGGGACTGTGATGATCCCTGCGTGGATGCGGATGCCGACGGCCTGTGCAGCGGCGCAACGGATTGCGACGACACCACGTCAGCCTGCGCGCTGGACTGCACCGACGTGGACGGGGACAACCTGCCGGATTGCCGCGACACCTGCATCGATGTCGACCAGGACCTGATCTGCAACACGGATGACTGCGACGACGCCGTGACGCTGTGCACGACGGATTGCACCAGCGATGCGGACCAGGATGGTCGTCGTGACTGCGATGACGCCTGCCTGGACGTTGACGCGGACGGCGTGTGCAGCACCGCAGACTGCGATGACACCCGCGCGTCGTGCACCACCGATTGCACCACCGACCTCGACGCTGACACGGCGCGGGACTGTGACGATCCCTGTGTGGACGTGGATGCGGATGGCACCTGTCGGCCCACGGACTGCGACGACGCCGTGGCCACCTGCCAGCTCGACTGCACCGCGGATGTCGACGGGGACACGCAGCGGGACTGTGACGATCCCTGCGTCGACGGAGACGGTGACGCGCTGTGCCGCGACCTCGATGACTGCGACGACACCAGCGCCCTCTGCTCCGCCACCTGCGCGGATATCGACAACGATTCGATCTTCGACTGCCGCGACACCTGCGTGGACGCCGACGGGGACGGCTTGTGCAGCACCGTGGACTGCGACGACGCGGTAGCCGCTTGCACCACCAACTGCACCACCGACACCGACGGCGATGGTGCGCGGGACTGCGACGACCCGTGCGTCGACGCCGATGCTGACGTCGCCTGCGACGCGGTGGACAACTGCCCCGGCGTCTCCAACGCGGACCAGGCCGACATCGACGGCGACCAGCGCGGTGACGCCTGCGACAACTGCGTGAGCGTCCCCAACCCCACCCAGGGGGACGTCGACAATGACAGCATCGGGGACGCCTGCGACAGCGGGGACTCTGATGGCGACGGCATCGCAGATCAGGACGACAACTGTGCCGGGGTCAGCAACCCGGACCAGGCCGTCGCCGGGGGCGGCTACAGCGAGACATTCGACGGCACGACGCTGAACCTGGCGGAGTGGCGGGTGACGCACGGCGTTGCCGAGGTGGAGAACGGCGACCTGCTGCTCCACCGCAACGGCGCGCTCGGCCTGGCGCGGATCCTCGGGACGCAGACCTTCGGCGACTTCGATATCGAGCTGAGCGTCACGTTCACGGCGCCGGGCACCCTGTTCCTCTACCTCATCGGCGCCGACTCGGAATGCCCCGGCCTTGGCTTGGACATCCTGCGCGAGCCGGACAGCTCCCCCTACGGCACCTTCGGCATCTGGATGGCCGACTCCGGAGCCAATTGCGGCTGGAGCTACTACGAGGGTGACTACATCGCGGGGGCAGGCCAACTTCCCGAGTCTGTTGGGGTAGACCTTGCGCCGGGCGGCGTGAGGCTCGTTCGCACCGGAAACGTGGTGGAGGTGTATTTCCGGCGCAATGGCATCTGGGAGCTCTGGCTCACGAACACCACGGCGCTGAGCGCGGACTCGTACCCGATGTACATCGAGCTCGCGACGAAGCAGGTGTGCTGTCCGACCACGGCCGCGGTGCGGGGCGCCATCCGGATCCACTCGGTCGGTGAGCTGCCGGGGGAGACCGTGGGCCTTGCGTGCGACAACTGCCCCGCCGTCACCAACCCCGACCAGGTCGACGCCGACGGCGACGGACTCGGCGACGCGTGTGACGTCTGCCCGCAACTGGCCGGCGCCCCGCAGACGGATACCGACGGCGATGGCGTGGGTGACGCATGCGATCCGTGTCTGGACATGGATGGTGACGGATACGGCGTTGGCACGTGTGCCGCCGACTGCGACGACAACGCGCCCAACTGCAACACGGACTGCGTGGCGGATGCCGACGAGGACGGCTTGGTGGATTGTCTCGACCCACAGGTCTGCGGCAACGGCACGCGGGAGGCTCCCGAGGAGTGCGACGACGGGAACCTGCTGAACGTTGACGGGTGCGCCTACGACTGCCGTGTGGAACGTTGCGGTGACGGGGTGGTCCAGCCGTGGGTCAACGGCGAGACGTGCGACGACGGCAACACGGCCTCCAACGACGGATGCAGCGCGACCTGTCGCCGGGAGACTTGCGGGGACTCCGTCATCCAGACCGGCGAGACCTGCGACGACGGAAACGCCCAGGCCGGCGACGGCTGCAGCGACACGTGCCAGGGAGAGAGCTGCGCGCCCTTCACCGTGCGCTACCGCACCGGCACGGGGTCCGCGCAGTGGAGCATCCGCTCCGCCAACGGATGGACCTTCCTGGGTCCCACGGACACACAGCCGAACACGGACTACGTCGAGCACGTGGACCTGCTGAATGCGCAGCCCGGAGGTTTCATCCCGGTGGGCCCCTTCACGTTCAACCCTGGTGCGCCGCCCGGAAACGCGTTCGGTATGGCGAGCTGGCAGGTGGAGAACCGCGGTGGCGGCATCGTCCTCCTGGGCAACAAGCAGGTCTACGACGCCACCGGCCAGGGCACGGGGCCCTTTGATGTCAACTGCTACTACCAGTACTGCGGCGACGGAAAGCTGCAGGCGGACATTGGCGAGCGCTGTGACGACGGAAACCTCGACGACGGCGACGGCTGCGACACCCGGTGCCGCATCGAGGGATGTGGCAGCGGCGTGGTGGACCAGGGCGAGGAGTGCGACGACGGAAACAGCGACCCGCTGGATGCCTGCGACAACACCTGCCGCATCACGCGCTGCGGTGACACCATCATCCAGACCAACCGTGGCGAGGTTTGCGACGACGGCAACAACTCTGGCGGGGATGGTTGTGACGCGGAGTGCTACCCGGAAGCTTGCGGAAACGCGCACTGGCAGCTGGCCGAGGCGTGTGACGACGGCAACGTCGACGAGGAAGACGGATGCACCACGGGGTGCGTGGCCAGTTGTGCGCCCCACCGACTTGTCCTGCACTACGGCTACTACGCGTCCGCCACGTCCTGGCGCGTCCTGGACCCGCGTGGCGTCGTGGTGGCGCAGCAGACCGCCATTCCGCAGGAGTTGTCCGAGGTGGAAGTGCCGCTGAGCCTCTGGCAGGGCCGGTACACCCTCGAGCTCCAGGACGGGACCACGCAGGGATTCAACACCTACTACGAGCTGTTCGATTTCCGGGGTCAGCTCGTCGACTCGGGTTGGTCGCAGGGCTACCCCACCTACGTCGTGCTGAACCCGGTGGACATCACCTGCATCCCCGGCTGGTGTGGCGACGCACGGGTGCAGCCTTCCCTGGGTGAACAGTGCGATGACGGCGAACGCGTCGACGGAGACGGCTGCAATGCCAACTGCCAGGAGGAGTTCTGTGGCGACGGAATCCTGACGCTGGGCGACGGAGAGCAATGCGACGACGGCAACGCCGCGGATGACGACGGTTGCGACGCCGACTGCACCACGGAGCCCTGTCAGCCCCACACCTTCCGCTTCCACACCGGCAGCGCCACGTACTTCACGAGCGCCGCCACGGGCTTCCGCCTGTATGACCGGTCGAACACGCTGGTGCTGGAGCGACTCCCGCAAGACCTGGCGCCGAACACCACCTACAACGTCACGGTGGCGCTGGTGTTGGGCACCTACCGACTCCAGCGCCTCGACTACCTCGCCACCCAGTACGAGGGCTGGGGCCAAGGCACGACGCTGGAGGTGCTCGACGCCAGCGGCAATCTCCTGCAGACCATTGGCGCGTATCCCGATCCGGGCACGGATTCCGCCAACGTCTTCATCCAGGCGCAGACGTGCGAGCCCTCCTGTGGAAACAGCACGGTGGAGCCGCACGAGCAGTGCGACGACGGGAACCAGGTCGATGGCGACGGGTGCAACAAGGTGTGTCGCACCGAGGTGTGCGGCGACGGAATCCCGCAGCCGGCGCTGGGCGAGGAATGTGACGACGGCAATGACATCAACGGCGATGGCTGCGACCGCGGCTGCGTGGTCGGCTATTGCGGCGACGGCCTCCTGCGCGCGGACATCGGCGAGCAGTGCGACGACGGCAACACGGCGGGCGGAGATGGCTGCGGCCCAACGTGCCAGATTGAGGTCTGCGGCGACGGAATCCTCCACCAGGGCGAGGCGTGTGACGACGCCAACAACATCGCAGGCGATACTTGCAGCCCAACCTGTACCGTCGAGGGCTGTGCACGCCACGTGGTCCGCGTGTTCACCGGGTGGTCCACCTCGCTCTCGTGGGAGATCCACAACAGCGCGGGCACCCTCGTGGCATCGGGCGGACAGGGATACCAGCAGCAGCGCGACTACTTCACCGACGTGACGCTGGTTGCGGGTTCCTACACCTTCACCGCGATCAGCCCCTATGCGAGCTGGCCCGGAGGGTTCTTCGAGGTGCGGGACCTCAACGGAGCGGTGCTGCGGACCGGCACGTTGGAATGGCGCGGCAGCTACACGAGGGACCGGGAGACGTTCCCGTTCCAGACCTCCTGCGTGGAATCCTGCGGCGACACGGTTGTCCAGCCCGCGCGGGGCGAGGATTGCGACGACGGCAACAACGTCTCCCGCGACGGGTGCGACGCCACGTGCCGGAACGAAGTCTGCGGCAACGGCGTGGTGCAGTTCCCCGAGGTCTGCGACGACGGCAACCTCACGTCCGGCGACGGCTGTGATGGGGCCTGCCAGCTCGAAGCCTGCGCGCCACACCTGCTCCGCCTGCAAGCGCAGACCACGTGGTGCGCGGAGCGACTGGGATGGGTGGTGCGCGACAGGTTTGGCCGCACGGTGGCCTCGGCAACGGTGGGCACCTACGTGGGGCTCACGTCCACCGAGGTGCCGCTTGCGCTTGCCGTGGGCGATCACACCTTTGAGCGGGTGGGCGAGGGTTGGGGTTGCTCCGGTTACACCCTGACGACGTTTGATGGGACGTTGCTCACCGGCGGAGTCGGCCTGACGTTTGGGCAACAGGAGCCCTTCCGCGCCGCGGCGTGCCAGATCCGGTGGTGCGGCAACGGCGTGATGGAAGCGCCGGAGACGTGCGACGACGGAAACCGCGCCGATGGAGATGGTTGCACCTCGTATTGTCGGGACGAGATTTGCGGCGACGGCGTGGTCCAGCCGGGCCTGGGCGAAACCTGCGACGACGGGGACACCCTGCCCGGTGACGGCTGCACGCCGGACTGCCACACCGAGGTCTGCGGCGACGGCGTCCTGCACGCGACCATGGGAGAGGAGTGCGACGACGCCAATACCGTCGATGGCGACGGGTGCGGTCGGACCTGCCGCACCGAGGCCTGTGGTGATGGCCTGGTCCAGCGTTGGCTCACCGAGCAGTGCGACGACGGAAACACCAACGACACCGATGACTGCGCCGCGTGTCAGTCGGCGTGTGCTCCCTATGAGCTGGTGTTCCAGACGCGCTTCTCCCGCGTCTTCAGCGAGTGGCGCCTGCGCGACGCCCAAGGCTCCGTGGCGGCTTCTCCGACGACGGACCCCGGCGTGACGAACGGCTCCACGCACACCGTCGCGCTGCGCCTTGCTGGCGGTACGTATGCGCTGGACATCCCGGCCTCCTACATCCCGCAACCCGCCTACACGCCGTGGGGCAGCTACGAGGTCCGGGATTGGCGCGGCACCGTCGTCGCCACCGCCTCGCTCCCCTGGCTGCAGCCCGCCACGCTCACGCTCGCGTGTGAGCGCCAATGGTGCGGCAACGGCATCACGGACCCCGGCGAGGAATGTGACGACGCCAACGACGTCGACGGCGACGCGTGCTCCAACACCTGCGTGGCGGCGGAATGCGGGGATGGACGCGTACAGGCCGGCGCGGGAGAGACGTGTGACGACGGGAATACTAGCGTCGCCGATGGCTGTGGCGCGACCTGTAAGTTGGAGGGCTGTGGCGACGGGTTCACCCAGGCGTTCCTGGGCGAGGAGTGCGACGACGGCAACATTGCGGCGGGTGACTCGTGCGATCCGTCCTGCTTCATCGAGCAATGTAACAATGGACGCGTCCAGGCCGGTGAAGACTGCGACGACGGCAACCTCGTCGATGACGACGCATGCTCGAACACCTGCGTGGCGGCCCGCTGCGGCGACGGGACGATCCAGGCCGGCGCGGGTGAGGACTGTGACGACGGCAATGCGAATCCCGCCGACGGATGCGGTGAAACCTGCCTGACCGAGCGTTGCGGGGACGGCATTGTGCAGACGTTCCTTGGCGAAGCGTGCGACGACGGGAACACCCAGGACCGCGACGGCTGCAGCGCCGCCTGCGCAATCGAGGGATGCGCGGCGCACGTGGTGCGTCTCAACTCCGTCAACCAGGTGCCGGCCGACTGGAGCTTGCGCCGCGTGGGCGGTGAGATGGTGGCGTATGGCGCGTCGCGATGGGTTGCCGTCGTGGAGACACCGGTCCAGCTCCTGGCGGGAGAATACGAGCTCGTGGCCGTGGCTCCTGCGGGCTCCTGGTACGGCAGCACGTGGGAGCTCATCGGTCCCGCGGGCGTCGTGGCGTCGGGGACCGTGGATGGCCCGGGTGGGGCCGCCCGCACCGTGATCACGCCCATCACCCTGGGATGCGCAGGCTACTGCGGGGATGGCTATGTTGACGCCGCGCTGGGTGAGACCTGCGACGACCGCAACAACGTCGGCGGCGACGGTTGCGCCGCGTGCCTCACGGAGGGCTGCCCCAATGGCCGCATCGAAGCGAATGAGGAATGCGACGACGGCAACAGCAACGTGGGAGACGGGTGCAGCGCCACCTGCGTGCGCGAAGGCTGCGGCGACGGGCTCACGCAGCCCGCGCTGGGCGAAGCGTGCGACGACGGCAACCTCGTCGGCGGGGACGGGTGCTCCAGCGTCTGCCTGGTGGAGAGCTGCGGCGACGGCTTGGTGCAACGCGCCCGCGCGGAGGTCTGCGACGACGGAAACAACAACAACGGGGACAGCTGTTCCGACAACTGCGCGGCGCACTTCTGCCGGTCGCATACCGTCCGGGTCCGGACCGACGCGTTCTTTGGCCGCATCGGGTGGACCGTCCGGGATGACCACGGTGTCGTCGTGGCGGAGATGCTTCCCGGCAGCTACACGCAGCCGAACATCTTCGTGGACACGGAGCTTCCTGCGTTCTCCGGCGCATACGCGCTGACCCTGCGCGACCCGTTTGCCACGGGCTGGCCGGACGGTGCCTTCCTGCAGGTGCTCAACGCCGCGGGAACCGTGGTGGCGACGGAGCGCATCCGGCCTGGCGTCATCACCCAGGACGTGCCGCTGCAACTGGGCTGCCTGCTCCAGACGTGCGGCAACGGTGTCCTGCAGGCCACGCTGGGCGAGGAATGCGACGACAGCAACACAACCGAGGGTGACGGCTGCGACGCCTTCTGCCGCCTCGAGTCGTGTGGCAACGGCTACGTCCAGCTCGGCGAGGAGTGTGACGACGGAGGCACCCAGGATGGCGATGGTTGCGACAGTCTGTGTCGCCTGCGCTGCGCGCCCCACGTTCTCACCGTGTCGTCGGTGGAACCGGACAACCTGGAGACCTGGCGCATCCTCGACGCCGACGGCACCGCGGTGGTGACGCCCGACGGACCGGCCACCGGGAGCCTCACGCGCGAGGTGGTCCTGGCACCCGGCCCGCACAGCTTCCGTCAGCTCAGCCTGGTCTACCGGCCGGATTCCAACCAGGAGACCTGGCGCGTGGCCCTGCTCGACGGAGCCACGGTGGCCGGCGGTGCGCTCCGCGACGCCAGCGCATTCCCGCAGCCCTTCACCGCCACCTGTGTGACCACCTGGTGCGGCGACGGCGTCGTCCAGGCGGGCGAAGACTGCGACGACGGAAACCGCGCCGACAACGACGGCTGCTCGCGCACCTGTCGCGTGGAAGGCTGCGGTGACGGCATCCTCCACCGCGCCGCCGGTGAGGCCTGTGACGACGGAAACGTGGTGCCCGGCGACGGCTGCGACGCGGCCTGCCAGACCGAGCGCTGCCAGCCGCACGTGCTCCGTATCGAGACCGGTCTGGGGTTTGACGTCGCGTGGCGGCTCCTGGACGGGCTGGGCGTGGAAGTCGCCAGTGCGGCCGCCGGGACGTACACCGGGAATCAGGTCGTCGAGCAGGCGTTGGACCTCCGTCTTGGCAGCTACACCTTCGAGCGCCTGGACCCCGCGTATCTGCGCTGGAGCTTTGGCGCGCGCTTTACGATCCTGGACCCCGCGGGCGCCACGGTGGCCACCGGCGCCGGCTTCAACGACGGTGAGGGCGCGGTCGGGTTCACCGTGCAGGCATGTCAGGCGCGGTGGTGCGGCGACGGCGTGGTCCTGGCGGGCGAGGAATGCGACGACAGCAACGCCATCTCCGGCGATGGTTGTTCCGCGACCTGCCGGCTCGAATTCTGCGGCGACGGCGTGCTGCAGCTCCCGCTGGGCGAGGAATGCGACGACGGCAACACGGGTCCTGACGACGGATGCGGTCCCGCGTGTGCGGCGGAGCGGTGTGGCGACGGCATCATCCACGCCGCGCGCGGCGAAACCTGCGACGACGGCAACACCACTCCCGACGACGGGTGCGGCCCCACATGCCTGGTGGAAGCCTGCGGCGACGGGGTGGTGCAGACGGCTCGCGGTGAACAATGCGACGACGGCGCCGCGGTGGACGGCGGTGGATGTGATGACCAGTGCCAGGTGGAGCAGTGCGGCCGTTACCGGTTGAGGCTGCGGGTCGAGGCAGGCGCTTCCGACCTCTCCGTGACGGTGCGGGACAACCTGGGACGCGCGGTCCTCTCCGTTCCTCCCAACGCGTTGTACTACGCGGCGGACGAAACCTACGACGTCATTCTCGTCGACGGCTCGGCCACGCTTGATTTTGCGGTACATCCGAGCGCGTACGTGCGCGGCACGGCCGAGCTGCGCAACCACATTGGCGACGTGGTGGCACAGGTCGACCTGCCGAGCAGCGGAACCGCTTCCGCCGCCATTGCCACCCCGTGCGTGGTGGAGTGGTGTGGTGACGGTGCTCTGCAGGCGGCCCGCGGTGAGGCCTGTGACGACGGAAACCGCGTTGCGGGGGACGGGTGCAATGCCACCTGCGCGGTCGAACGCTGCGGCGACGGCGTGGTGCAGCCGGCCCTGGGTGAACGGTGCGACGACGGCAACACCGAGGACGCCGACGGGTGTGACGCGCAGTGCCGGGACGAACTGTGTGGAAACGGATTCCTCCAGACGGCCACCGGTGAGCAATGCGACGACGGAAACCGGGTGGCCAACGACGGATGCAACGCCACCTGCGTGATCGAGCGCTGTGCCGATGGAATCGTGCAAGGTGGAATCGGCGAGCAGTGTGATGACGGCGCCACCGCCGAAGGGGATGGCTGCGACTCCACGTGTCGCTTCGAGGCGTGCGCGGCCCACACCTTGCGCGTCCGCACCGAGGACCAGGGTCAGTGGTATGGCTGGACCCTGCTGAACCAGAGCGGCCAGATCGTCGCCAGCTCACCCGTCGGCGCGTACACCAGCTACACCACGTACACCGTTCCGTTGAACCTGCCCGTGGGCGCGTACCGCATGGTGCTCAACGCCGCCAACACCGCGGGCTGGGGCTGGCTCCAGTACGGCTATTTCGAGATTACCGACCGCACCGGCACGGTCATCGCGTCGGGAACGCTCCAGGACCGTCGCAGCGGCGTGGTCGACTTCGGGGGCGCGTGCGTCAACACGTGGTGCGGAGACGGCCTCACGCAGGCGGAGCGCGGCGAGGCCTGTGACGACGGAAACCGCGCCTCGGGGGATGGATGCTCGGCCGCGTGCGTGCAGGAGTTCTGCGGCGACGGCGTGACCCAACTGGCCCTGGGCGAGGAATGCGACGACGGCAACCTCCAGGACGACGATGGGTGCGACGCCGCGTGCGCACGTGAGCGTTGTGGTGACAGCCTGGTGCAGGCCGGCATCGGGGAGACCTGCGACGACGGCAACACCGCGCCCGGCGACGGTTGTAACGCCCTCTGCGTGACCGAGCGCTGCGGCGACGGCGCCTGGCAGCCGGCACTGGGCGAGCAGTGTGACGACGGGAATCTGGTGAACGGAGACCGTTGCTCCGCCGCCTGCTTGAACGAGCGGTGCGGCGACGGCGTGGTGCAGACCTCGCTGGGTGAACAGTGTGACGACGGAAATTCCGTCCTGGATGATGGGTGTGGCACCACGTGCGAGGTTGACCGCTGTGGCGACCGCGTGGTCCAGGCCAGCCGCGGCGAGACCTGCGACGACGGGAACACGCTCCCCGAGGACGGATGCAGCGCCACGTGCACGCTCGAGCGGTGCGGGGATGGGATCATCCAAGCTGGTCGCGGGGAATCCTGTGACGACGGCAACACCGTGGCGGGCGATGGTTGCGGTACCTCCTGTCGCACGGAGCGCTGCGGCGACGGGGTGCTCCAGGCCGGTCGCGGTGAAACCTGCGACGACGGCAACACGGCCTCGGGAGATGGCTGCAGCAGCGCCTGTGTGGTGGAGCGCTGCGGAGACGGCGTGGTCCAGGCCTTCCGCGGTGAGGCGTGCGACGACGGCAACAACCGCGACGAGGATGGCTGCTCCGCACGCTGCTTCCTCGAGGGTTGCGGCGACGGCCAGATCCAGGGCGCGCTCGGCGAAAACTGCGACGATGGCAACGTCACCTCCAACGATGGCTGCTCGTCCACGTGCCGCGCCGAGCTCTGTGGTGACGGGGTGATCCAGGCTCCGCGCGCGGAACTGTGCGACGACGGCAACGCCGCGGATGGCGATGGCTGCTCGTCGACGTGTGCCTTCGAGGCGTGCGCGCAGTACCGGGTCGCCGTGTTCGTGAGGTCCGGGGCGCTCTACGGGTGGCGGGTGTTGGACGCCGGTGGTCGTCTGGTGGGCCAGGCGCCGTTTGCGTTCCGCCCTGGCGGCCAGGCTTTCACCACACTGGTCAACCTCCCCGCGGGCACCTATCGCCTCATCCTCACCGAAGCCGACGACGGACTGCCCAACAACAGCGAGCTGCAGGTGCAGGATCCGGGCGGCGGCATCCGTCACCGCGTTCCGCTCTCAGGCGCCGCCACCACCGAGCTGCAATTCCAGACGAGCTGCGGCATCCGCTGTGGCGACACCGTTGTCCAGCCGCTGGCGGGCGAGGCGTGCGACGATGGCAATACCGTCGATGAGGACGGGTGCAACGGTCGCTGCGAGGTGGAGGCATGCGGCGACGGCGTGGTGCAGGCCGCCTTTGGTGAGGAATGTGACGACGACAACGCGGTCAGCGGCGATGGCTGCTCGAGCGAGTGTGTGGTGGAGAGCTGCGGCGACGGCGTGGCGCAGCCCGGCATCGGTGAGGATTGCGACGACGGAGCCCACACCGCGGGTGACGGTTGCGACGAGCGTTGTCGCGCGGAAGTGTGCGGGAACGGCCTGGTCCAGGTTGGCGAGCCGTGTGACGACGGGAACACGGCGGATGGGGACGGGTGCAACACCGCCTGCGTGGTGGAAGTCTGCGGCGACGGCATGGCCCACCCGGCCCTGGGCGAGGAATGCGACGACGGCGCCACCGCCAACGGGGACGGCTGCGGCGCGGGCTGCCGCTTCGAGGCCTGCGCGGCGTACTCGGTCACCGTGGAGACCACCACCACCGCCTACGCCGTGGGCTGGGAGATTGTCCGCGACGACGGCGTGGTCGTGATGCAGCGCGGGTACAACAGCTACCAGAACAACGAGCGCGTCACGACGCCCGTGTCGTTGCTGCCGGGCGCATACACGTTGCGCATCATCACCGGCGGATGGGCGGGATGGATGGGCGGCCGAATCACCCTGGATGACCATCTCGGTGGCCGCATTGCCGAGCGGATCCTCGGGAACCCCACCGGCAGCACCGGTACCACGGAAATCCGTCAGGATGTCCCGTTCACCGCCGCCTGCGAGAAGCGCTGTGGCGACAGCGTGGTGCACGCGGCGCTGGGCGAGACCTGCGACGACGGCAACGACGTCGACGGCGACGGCTGCAGTCCCACCTGCGTGTCCGGGAGCTGCGCCGATCACACCGTGCGCATCCGCACCGGCTACAGCGGCCTGGGCGTGCAATGGGAGATTCGTGACGCCCAGGGACTCCGCGTCGCCGGCAACGCAGGGCCCTACGAGGCGTCGCGCACCTATTCCCACGCCGTACGCCTGCCGCCCGGGGCGTACCAATTCGTGGCGTCGTCGGTTCCCTATGGCAACTGGTGGAACGGCAGCTACGAGGTGGTGGACAGCTACGGCGGGGTCATCGCCACTGGCTCGCTTGGAACGCGCGCGTTTGTCACCCGCTGTGAGGCCAATTGTGGCGACGGAATCCTCCATCCCTCCCTCGGCGAGCTGTGCGACGATGGAAACGCCAACGCCGCGGACGGATGCAATCCCCAGTGCATCACCGAGCGCTGCGGCAACGCCGTCCTCCAGCCTGAGCTGGGCGAGGCGTGCGACGACGGCAACCCCGACTCCGGCGACGGGTGCTCCGCCGGTTGCGCGGTCGAACGCTGCGGCGACGGAATCCTCCAGGCCGGCCGCGGCGAGACCTGCGACGACGCCAACGCCGTCGAAGGCGACGGTTGCGACGTGCAGTGTCACACCGAGGTCTGCGGCAACGGCGTGCTCCAAGCCACCGACGAATGCGACGACGGCAACCTGCGGACTGGCGACGGATGTGATGCCCAGTGCCGACTCGAGGTCTGTGGCAACGGCTTGCTGCAGGCGAACGAGGGCTGCGACGACGGCAACACCAACTCCGGCGACGGGTGCGATCCCACCTGCCGCGTCGAGGGATGTGGTGACGGCGTGCTGCAGCCCCCGCTGGGCGAGGAGTGCGATGACGGAAACGATGTGACCGGCGATGGCTGCACGCGCACCTGCAAGGTCGAGTGGTGCGGTGACGGCGTGGTGCAGCCAGGCATCGGGGAGTCCTGCGACGACGGCAACGCCAACGCCGGGGATGGGTGCGCGGGTTGCACCTGGGAGGCCTGTGCGGCGCACACACTGACAGTGCGCGGTGCGGACGGCGCGGAGGGCTTGACCTTCATTCTTGCTTCCGCGCAGCGCGTGGTGGCCTTCGCACCGACGCGCACGTTCCCGAGCTTCGCCACGACGACACAGGCGATCATGTTGACCGAAGGCGACCACACGCTGGAGGTGCGTTACGACGCCACCGCCGCGGGGACCTCGTCATACAACGGGCCACACGTGCTGGAGCTCACGGATGCGTTGGGCACCGTGTTGACCCACGTGGAGCTGTCACTCAACAACGCCGGTCCGGTCCGCGCCACCTTCACCACCGCCTGTTCACGCAGCTGTGGCGACGGCGTGCTCAGCCCGGGACGCGGCGAGCAGTGCGACGACGCCAACGCGGTCGATGGCGACGGGTGCGGCACGGGTTGCCAGTGGTCCGCCTGCGAGCCCGCGGTGGTCCGCTTGCACACGCCGTCCAATGGCGTCGCGGACTTCCGAGTGCTGGACCCGCTGGGCAACGTGATTGCCAAGCACATCCGCGTGGAAGACGGCGCGCTGCCCGGGAATGCCGTGCTCGACTTCCCTCTGCCGGTGCGCGTGGGTCGCAACACGGTGGAGATGATCAGCTGGACCACCGACGGCAATCCATACCTGGAAGTCGTGGGTACCGGCGGAGCCGTGGTGGCGTCCGGCCGCTACCAGGGACCACTTCCCGTCGAGCGCTTCAGCTTCACTCCGCCCTGCACCAGCGCGTGGTGCGGCGACGGTGTGCTGCGGCCCGAGGCCGGTGAGCAGTGCGACGACGGTAACGCCACGGCGGGCGACGGTTGCGATCCGCGATGCGTGACGGAGCGCTGCGGCGACGGAGTTCCGCATCCGTCCCTCAGCGAGGCGTGCGACGACGGAAACACCACCAGCGACGACGGCTGCAGCGCGACCTGTCAGCTCGAAACGTGCGCGCCACATGTGCTCCGGGTGGTGACCGAGCGCTATCCGCCCAACGGGAACAACTGCCAGCAGGCGTCCTGGGTGCTCCGCGACGCTGCCGGCCAGGTGGTGGCGGAAAAGCCGATGCCCGTCGGTCCGCAGGATCCTAACTGGTGGCCCGCGGGCTCGATCATCACGGCGCCGCTGCCCGCCCGTCTCGGCTTCCACACGCTCGAAATCACGCACGCCTGTGACGCGCTCTACGCATCGTTCGAGATGGTCGCGCCCGACGGCACGTCGTCGGCGACGAACCGGCGGTACGTGGGGAGCCGGCAGCTCCGCGCGGAACTGAACGTCACCACGTGTCAGACGCACTGGTGTGGCGACGGCGTCGTGGAGGCCGGGCGCAATGAGCTGTGCGACGACGGAAACCAGGTGTCGGGTGACGGTTGCGATTCCGTGTGTCGCACGGAGGCGTGCGGCAACGGTGTGATCCAGCCGGAGCTGGGCGAGGATTGTGACGACGGAAACACGGTCAACGATGACGGGTGCAACACGCGCTGCGTGAGCGGCTGGTGCGGTGATGGCACGCTGAAACCCGCGCTGGGCGAGCAGTGTGACGACGCCAACCTCCTCCCCGGCGACGGTTGCGACGCCACGTGCCTGTGGGAACGCTGCGCGCCCCACACCCTGCGCATCGTCACGCCGTCGTTGGGCTGGGACGGGCCAAGCTTCATCGGCTGGACGGTGCGAGACGCGCTCGGGTCGTTGGTGGCTGAACACCGGGCGTCCGATGGTCTCTACCAGAACAACCGGACCTACGAGGTGCCCGTCTCCCTCGGCGTGGGAACGCACTCCCTCACTCTCGATGCGCGGGAATACGGCTACTGGGATGGTCGGATGGAGCTGGTCTCGCCGACGGGCCAGGTGCTCGTCACGGCGCAGCTTGACGGTCAGTTCGTCCGCACCGTGGGTCTCCCCGTCACGTCGTGCCAGGCGGAGTGGTGTGGCGACGGTGTGGTGCAGTTGGCCCGGGGCGAGACCTGCGACGACGGCAACGCCTCCGACGGCGACGGATGCTCCGCGCAGTGCGTGGTGGAAGAGTGCGGCGACGGCGTGGTGCAGGGTTGGCTGGGTGAGTCCTGCGACGACGGCAATGCGGTGGCGGGGGATGGTTGCGGCGCCACCTGCGTTGCCGAGGCGTGCGCGAGCCACCGGCTCTTCCTCGAGGCCGGGATGCTGACCCTCGCGACGTGGTCCATCGTCGACCGCGCTGACGGTTCCGTGGTGGCTGATGGTCGGCTCCTGGATGTGGACAACAGCGTCGGCGTCTCCATCTCCCTCGGCGACGGCGACTACGCGATGCAGTTTGCCGGTGACAGCATCCCTGATGACGCCTACTGGCGCCTGGTGGATTCCTTCGGCGGCGTACGCGCACGCGGCAAGCTGACGCGCGACTACCCGCTGCCCCTGCTGGGGGCGGAGTTCAGCGTGTTTTGCAACGCCCAGTGCGGCGACGGCGTGGTGCACCCGCTGCGGAACGAGGAATGCGACGACGGCAACGTCACCTCGGATGACGGGTGCACCGCCGCGTGCACCGGCGAGGCGTGCAAGCCACACAGGCTGCGCATCCAGGGCGCCGGCACCTCCGTCAACGCGTACTGGCGCATCATGGGGCCCGCCGGCGAAGTGGTGCTGAGTGGCGGCGGCAACCTGGAGCCGTTCTCAGACACGTCGGTGTTGTTCCAGGCGCTTCCCGGACAGCACACGGTGGAGGTTGGTAGCGCAGGAAATGGTGGGCGCCTGGAGATCTTCGACGGCAGCGGCGCCCTCGCGCTCGTCGTCGACAACCTCTACGCTGGACGAGGCTACCCCGCGTACTTCACCTTCAACGCCACCTGTCAGCGTCGCTGGTGCGGCGACGGAGTGCTGACCGTTGATGCGGGAGAGACCTGCGACGACGGCAACAACGTCTCCCTGGACGGCTGCAATGCCAACTGCCAGGCCGAGCGCTGTGGCGACGGCATCCGCCAGCCGGTCGAGCAGTGTGACGACGGCAACACCAACGACAACGACGGCTGCACCTCCGCCTGCGTGGCGCATTGCGCGCCCCATGACTTGAAGATCAACACGCCCACCGGCGCCGAGTCGGCGTGGCGCTTTATCGACGGGTTTGGTCGCGTGGCGGCGGAGGGCGGCAACAACGGCGTGCGCTACGTGGCATGGCCGGAGCCCGTGTCCAGCTACCGCGTACCCGTCACGCTCTTGCCCGGTCCACACACGTTCGATGACCGCACATACGGCGCGTCCGGCTACACCTACGAGCTGCGCGATATCCTTGGGAACCTCGTCTTCTCGGGACCGCCCTACTCTCCCTCGTCGCAGTTCCAGGCCGTCTGCACCCCGCACTGGTGCGGAGATGGCGTGGTGGATGCCAGCGAGGCGTGTGACGACGGCAACCGCGACGACTCCGACGGGTGCTCCTCCGCATGCGTTGTCGAGCGCTGTGGCGACGGTGTGTTGCAGGTCAGTGAGCAGTGCGACGACGGCAACACGGTCAACGGCGACGGTTGCTCCACAGGCTGCGTGCGCAGCTGTCAGCCCCACACCGCGGTTGTGCAGACCAACGGTCCCGTGGGCCCGGCCCGCTGGATCGTGCGCAACTCCGCCGGCGTGATCGTCGAGCAGTCCGGCTGGCAGGGCATTGACGGTGCCACCACGTTCGAGCGTCCCATCTCGTTGTCGGCGGGAACGCACCGCCTTGAGGTCGCGGTCAACGCGCCGGTGAGCAGCGCCTACCAGGTGAGCGTCCGCAACAGCGTCGGAGCCATCCTTGGCACGGCCTACGTCATGCCAGGTACCACGTGGGCCGCCACGAACATCCAGACCACCTGTACCATCGCGTGGTGTGGCGACGGCGTCCGCCAGCAGGCCGCGGGCGAGGAGTGCGACGACGGCAACCCGGTGTCTGGCGACGGTTGTCGGCCGGATTGTCGCACGGAGCGCTGTGGTGACGGCGCGGTGCAGGCCGCCTTGGGCGAACAGTGCGACGACGGCGCGCTCGCCGACGGAGATGGTTGCTCCAGCACCTGTCGCGCGGAAGCTTGCACGTCCCACACGCTCGAGCTGCATGGCGGACCGGAGAGCTCCCTGCTGCGCTGGCGCGTCGTTGACCGGTCAGGCCGCGAGGTGCTGCCGCTTTCCGACGCTGGCGTGTACCAGTTCGCCGGCCCGGCTCCAGTGACGCTGCAGCCCGGCGACTGGCGCATCCAGTGGTACGACTACGCAAGCTACCGCGCCCGGTACGCGCGCAATGCCTTTGAGCTGCGTGACGCCGACGGCGGCATCTTTGCGCACGGCGAGTTCACGACGGGCCCGCTCCCCAACGTTCCCCCCGGACCGACGCTGGTGGCGGAATTCGACTTCACCTCGCAGTGCGGAGCCACCTGCGGCGACGGCGTTCTCAACGTCAACACGGGTGAGGCCTGCGACGACGGTAACAACGCCCCCGGCGATGGCTGCAACGCCACCTGCGGGCGCGAGACGTGCGCGCCGCACCGGGTGCGCATCCAGGCCGGCAGAGACGGCTGGGTCTCCTGGCAAGTCCGTGACGGCGCGGGCCGCGTGCTGGCCACCCCACCGGGCAACGGCGTGTCCATCCTCCCGTCCTACGCCATCCAGGACGTCGAGGTTTCCATCCCGGCCGGTCTGGCCTCCGTCACCGTGGACGGCACCAACGCAAGCGCGGAGGTCTTCACCCTCGACGGAGCGCTGGTGACCCGTGTGGAAGTGGACGCCGACAATGACGGTTGGGGCGTCACGCGCTACTTCCAGGCTGGGTGTCAGGGTGCGTTCTGCGGCGACGGCGTGGTGCAGCCCGAGCGCGGCGAGACCTGCGACGACGGCAACCGCGTCGGTGGCGATGGATGTACCCAGGTCTGCCGGCCGCCCGTCTGTGGCGACGGTATCGTGCAGACCGAGATTGGCGAGCAGTGTGACGACGGGAACCTGCTGGACGGCGACGGGTGCGATCCGGAGTGTCGCGTGAGCTGCGGACCCTATGTGCTGCGACTGCGCACCGGCGCCGACGCCAACGCCGCCTACACGCTGTACAACGGTGGGGGAGAAATCGTGCTGCAGGCCAGCCGCGGTTCGCTGGCGGCACACCGCGAGTACGTCGTCATGCTGCCGGTGCAGGCGAACGTGGCCTCCACGCTGTCGTTCTATCTCGACGCGGCCGCGGGCGGCTCCTACGTCGTGTACGCGCCCTCGGGCGAGGTGATTGATTCCGGAAATGGACACGCGTTCGACCTGACGCTCCCCGGCGTGTCCTGCGCCCTGAACTTCTGCGGCGACGCACTTCTCACCCCGGCCCGCGGTGAAGAGTGCGACGACGGCAACGCCGACTACGGAGACGGGTGCTCGCCATGGTGCAAGGTGGAAGGCTGTGGCGACGGCGTGCTCGGTGGCACGGAGGAATGTGACGACGGGAACCGGCTGGCCGGTGATGGCTGCGCAGCCGACTGTTCCGCGGAGCGTTGCGCCCCCACGCGAGTGCGGGTGCTCGCCGACGACCGCGCCGAGCTGGACGCCACCGACCCGCGCTGGCGCATTGTGGATGGCCATGGTCGCGTGGTGGCCGATCACCTCCAGGTCCACGGCCGCCGTTACACCAGCGGCGAAGTGGCCACGGCGCTGCTCGACCTTGGCGCCGGACCACACGTGCTGGAAACCACGGCGTGGGTGGCGGCGGGTTGGGCGTCCGGCTCCATCGAGCTCACCGACTTCGTTGGGACCCCGATCTTCTCCGGTACCCATGGCGCCGCGCCTCCCTATGTCCGCGGACGCGCGATCGACATCCCCTGTCTCCCGGCGTGGTGTGGTGATGGCGTCGTGGCCGATGGCGAAGCGTGCGACGACGGCAATCTCGTGGACGGTGATGGTTGCTCCTCGGCGTGCGTGGTCGAACGGTGCGGAGACGGGAACATCCAGGCCGGCATCGGTGAGTCCTGCGACGACGGCAACCTGGACAATGGCGACGGGTGCGCGTCGAGCTGCGTGTTCGAGACGTGCGCGCGTCACGAGCTCACCACCGCGGCTTTCTACCTGGGAGCAGCGGCCGCCTGGCGCGTGACCGACGCGCAGCGTCAGGTGGTGGCGTCCGGCATGGGTGGATTTGACGACGTGGAACAGGTCACCGCGCTGGACCTCGTCGACGGTATCTACACGTTCGAGCAGGAGACCGAGGTGGGTTACAACCCGTACCTCACCGATTCCCGGTACGAGGTGCGCGATGCGTTCGGCGGCCGCATCGCATCCGGCATCATCCCGGCCAACACGCCCCTGCACAGCAACACGTTCGTCGCGTCGTGCACCCAGCGGTGCGGCGATGGCATCCTCCACCCCGACCTTGGTGAGGCCTGTGACGACGGCAACACCGTGGCGGGTGATGGCTGCTCAGAGACGTGTCAGGTGGGCATCTGCGGCCCGCACACGGTGGCGGTGCACACTTCCAGCGCCGGGTCCTACCGCTGGTGGCTGCGCGACGAGCTGGGCGCGGTGGTCGCCTCCGCCGACATGCTGGGCCCCGAGTTCTACCCTGCGGCCACGGTGGTGACGCACGAGGTGGACCTGCCGCCGCGCGGCTACACCCTGATCCTCGACGAGCCTGGCAACACGCGCGGCTGGACCAACGCCTTCGTGAGCGTCCTGGATGCCGATGGTGTCGAGGTGGTGCGCGGCTCGCGCGGTGCCGGACCCACGCCCACCCGCCTGCCCTTCCGCACCGCGTGTCTGCTGGAGTGGTGCGGAGATGGCCAGCTCCAGGAGGCGCGCGGTGAGGTCTGCGACGACGGCGACGCCGTGAGCGGGGATGGCTGCTCCGCAACGTGCCGCGTGGAGATCTGCGGGGACGGCATTGTCCAGCCTACGCTGGGCGAGCTGTGCGACGACCCACCGGACGCCCCCACCGGCACCTGCGACCAGACCTGTCAGCCCAGCCGTTGCCCGCCCTACACCGTGCGCGTCTACACCGGCGACGCCGACCACGAGCGCGTGATTGACTGGCAGGTGCGCTCGTCGACCGGCACGGTGATGCTTAGTCACGAGGGCATTGCCTGGTACGGCCGCACGAATGTTGCGCCGCCGTATCCCGCGAGCGCCATGACATCCGAGCGGCTCACCGGCATGCGCTACGGCCGGTACACGCTACGCGGGGATGCGACCCACGAGGGCTGGGGCGACACGCACATCGAGATCGTGGATGACCGCGACCGCCTCGTGGCCACGCTCACCATCCCCGCGCGCTCCTACGCGGCGGAGGTCGACTTTGACGTGGCGTGCCCCAACGCCCTGTGGTGCGGCGACGGCGTGGTTGGCACCAACGAGGACTGTGACGACGGAAATGAGCTGAGCGAGGACGGCTGCAGCCAGGAATGTCGCGTGGAGCGCTGTGGTGACGGCGTGCGCCAGGTGCAGCTCGGAGAGTCGTGCGACGACGGTAACAGCGGCGCCGGGGACGGATGTGACGCGGCCTGCGGATTCGAGGCGTGCGCTGGCCACGAGATCACCTTCTCCAACCACCGCTGCAACGGCTGCCTGGATTTGCTGGGCTGGGAGATCCTGGACCCCCAGGGCGGCCGGCTCACCGGGGGCGCGCCCGGCTCCATCCCCGCGGAGGGAGGGAGCTTCCCCGTCGACATTCCCGCCGGCGCCTGGCAGCTCCGCATGTACCTTCCGCCGGATTGGACGTACTCGTCGCCGCGCGGTGCGGCCACCATCCGCAATTCGTGGGGAGATGCCATTGTGAAGGTCGTCCTCGACGGAGACCGCCGGTCCGTGGTGGTTCCCTTCCAGGCCGCCTGCGGCAGGGGCTGCGGCAACGGTGTCGCCGAGCTCTCGGTGGGCGAGATTTGCGACGACGGCAACCAGGCCGGTGGAGATGGCTGCATCACCTGCGTGCCCGAGCCCTGCGTGCGCAAGCAGGTGGTGACGAGCGTGCAGGGTTACCCTCTCCTGGACTGGATCATCCAGGACGTCGCGGGGCAGGTGGTTGCCGCGCAGAACAACGGCATGTTCGACGCACTCACGGCGCGGAGCCCGGTGATGCAGGCCAACACCGAGTACACGCGTTCCGTGGACCTTCCCATGGGCGTCTACACCGTGACCCTGGCCGGTCCCGACTGGGCGGGTGGCACCGTCCGCATCCTGGATCGCCTCGGGCTGCCGCTGTACGCGGGGTCACTCTCCGCCGGAGGGGGCTATCGCACCGACATGCTCACCGTGGGCTCGTGCGCCTCCGAGACGTGCGGCAACGGCACCCTGGAGCCCGGTGAACAGTGCGACGACGGCAACGATCGCCACGGCGACGGCTGCAACCCGCTCTGTCGCGAGGAGCGCTGCGGCGACGGGGCGCCGGCGGTGGGCGAGCAGTGTGACGACGGGAACACCACCAGCGGTGACGGCTGCTCCGCTGACTGCAGGGCGGAGTACTGCGGTGACGGCGCGGTCCAGCCGGCGCGGGGCGAGCAGTGCGACGACGGCAACCTGCTCTCCAACGACGGCTGCGATTCACGCTGCAAGGTGGAGCTGTGCGGCAACGGAGTGCTGAACCCTGGCGAGCAGTGCGACGACGGAAACCGCGCCGGCGGCGACGGCTGCAACGGCGCGTGCCGCTGGGAAGCGTGCACCTACCACCATGTCCAGATCCACGACTGGGACCACAGCGACGTGTCACCGCTGTCCGGTGGCGGTCAGTTGTACAACGGCGTGTGGGGCGACTGGTACTGGGCGTTGAAGCGTCGCGAAGGCGCGGTGTGGTGGATCCACCGCGTCGACAGCGCGGGCACCCGCCTGGCCACGCCCTACGGCGTTGATGGTTACGAGCTTGAGGATCAATGGTTTGCCACCGCCACCCACCCAGGCTCGCCCTATGCGGACTACGAGCTCAAGCCGTCGGCGGACGCGAGCCAGATCCGCTTCCTCAATCTGGACGAGGCCATGTTGCGGCAGTTCCCGAGCTTCGTGGTGCCGTCGCGGGAGTTGGGGATCATCTTCCCGTTCCTCTGGATCCACCAGAACGTCAACCTGATGCCGGGACGCTACGAGCTGGAGCTGTTTTCCAGGTCCGTCAGCCTTTTCCCGGATTGGTGGGATCAGGCCACCATCGAGGTACGTCGCGACAGCAAGAACCTGGTCCCGCTGACCTCCAAGGCCGCCGACTCGCCGCGCTACTTCGAGGTGGGTACGCTCCAGGCGGATGGCACCTACCGCTGCGCCAGCTACTGCGGTGATGGCGTGCTGAACCTGGCGCTGGGTGAGCAGTGCGACGACGGCAACCAGCTCGACGGTGATGACTGCGACTCCAACTGCCGGATCGTACCCATCCTGCTTCCGCTCCCGGGCGGCACGTTCGTGATGGGCAGCCCGCTCACTGAGCGCGGTCGCGAAGACGACGAGACGGAGCACCTGGTGACGTTGGGCGCCTTTGACATCTCCCCCTACGAGGCCTCGGTGGGCGAATTCGTCCGCGAGATGTCCGCGTACAACCCGTCCGGGACGGGATGGTGGAGCCCGCTGGACCGGCTGAACAGCAGCCTGCGCGCCGCCGGGTTGCCCACCCATGACTTCCGCGGGGCCTGCAGTGGCGACGTCAACGAGCTCATCCCCGGCGGGAGGTGCGCGGTGGGCTTCATCACCTGGCATGAGGCCGCGGCGTTTGCCAACGCGGTATCCGCCAGGCTTGGGCTGGAACTCTGCTACGTCTGCGCCATGACGAGCTACCTGGACGGCTTCCAGTGCACCGTGGCCATGCCGCCGCGGGATTGTGAAGGATACCGGCTGCCCACCGAGGCGGAGTGGGAGTACGCGGCGCGCTCGGCCGGTGCGGTGTCGTCAGCGCTGCCCGTCGGCGGTGAGCTTCCGGCGGGCAACGAGCAATCCTGCATGTCCTTCCCGACGTCGGAGGGCACGCCCATGACGCAGGTGGGCTGGTTCTGTGGCAACACGAGGACCCCACCCTTCTCTGCACCGGGAGAGAAGCTCCCCAACGCGGCGGGCCTGTATGACATGGCGGGCAACATCGCCGAGTGGACGCAGGATTGGTACGGCGCGCACCCGACGTACTCGGTCAATCCCACGGGCGCCCGCGAGGGAACCCGGCGCGTGCTGCGCGGTGGCGACCAGGCGAGCTACCCCGACGAGCTGCGGTGCGCGTCGCGCGATGATGAGGACCCGGCGTGGTACGGGCAGTACAACGGCGTCCGGTTGGTGCGCACGCGGAACTGATTGCGGCCCGGTTCCTGGGAAACACGTTTGGGCTGCGTCAGAACAGGATGCGCAGCGGGATTGCTGACGCCGTGAGCGGGCCACGACCTGGAGTGCGGCGGGCCCTCGCCGCGCTGGCCAGCGCCAAGCGTATTCACAGCGGGCCGAACAGCCCTGGGGCTCAATGATGTCGGGCGCGGCGTTGTCTCGTTGCGCGCGGAGCCTTGACGGTTGTCCAAACCGCTCGACGCTGACCAGGGCGGCGAGGGCCCGCCGCACTCCAGGTCGTGGTCCGCCTACGTCGTCCGCAATCCCGGTGGGCAGATTGTTCCGACGCAGCTCCTACAGCGGTTCCCGTTCGGGTTGCCCGTGGTTCCGTCGCGGGGGGACGCACCGGCGGCTCAAGCCGCGTCTGGAAAAACACCAAGCCTTGCCTCGCATCCCGCTTACCTCACTGGGCCGCGCAAGGCTCTGCGTTGGTGGCGTTGAGGGAACGTGGTTCGCAGCATCCAGGTTTGTGACGAGGCCCCGGAACGTCACATTCTCAAGCCACGCACCCTATGTCGCCAACGCAGAGCCTTGCGCGGCCCAGTGAGGCAGGCGGGATGCGAGGCAAGGCTTGGTGCCTTTCCAGACGCGGCTTGAGCCGCCGGTGCGTTCCCCGCGACATTCCGCGGCCAAGGACCGGACGCGGCGCAGGTGCCAGGTTCACCCTCCGCGACGGCCAACTCCACAGAGAACCGCTGTAGGCTTTCGGTGACCTGAGGGCCGCCGTGAAGCTGCACATCCTGTCCGACATCCACCTCGAGTTCGGCCCATTCGAGCCGCCGGATGTCGGTGCGGACGTCGTGATTCTCGCCGGTGACATCGCACCGAAGCTTCAGGGAGTCCGCTGGGCGTTGGCCACGTTCAAGGTGCCCGTCATCTACGTGGCGGGAAACCATGAGTATTACGGGGGAGCCATTCCGCACCTGACCGAGAAGCTGCGCGCGGCTTGCGCGGGCACGCAGGTTCATTTCCTCGAGCGGGAGACGTTGGTCATCGACGGCGTCCGCTTCGTCGGCGCGGCGTTGTGGACGGACTTCCTGTTGCGGGGACAGGACGCGGCGGAGGTGGCCATGGGAGAAGCGCGTGCCGTGATGAACGATTACAAGAAGATTCGCGTCAGCCCGCGGTTCTCACGACTGACCCCGAACTCCACGGTCATGTTCCACCACCAGGCGCGCGCGTTCATCCGCAACACGCTGACAACTCCCCACCAAGGCCCCACCGTCGTCGTGACCCATCACGCGCCGAGCGCGCGGTCGCTGTCGTCTGGGCAGCCGTCCCTCACCGACTGTGCTTATGCATCAGACCTGGAGTCCCTGATTCTCGAGACCCAGCCGGACCTGTGGGTTCACGGCCACGTCCACGCCCGGAGCGACTACGCGATTGGGCGGACCCGGGTGGTATGCAACCCACGGGGGTACACCGACGAGCCGTGCGCGACTTTTGACCCCGCGTTTTCCGTGACAGCTCCGTGAAAGCTGATGCCTTTGTGACCAAACTGACCGTGCAGCGCCCGTGCGCAACGCCTCAGTTTCGCGCCGCGGACGGCTAAGCGAAGGTCCCGAACAACGTGCGAACGCGTTCCCCGGGTGCGGCGCGCCGGGAGCTCATCTTGCAGGCGCCCCCCCCGCAAAAGCACGTGCTCACCGCGCGGTCACGCGGTTGCCGGCGTGGGCTGCAGACGGCGCCAGAAGACGTACGAGAGCCCCCACAGCACACCGGTGGCCACAGCCCAGCCCCACGCATCCGGGCCATCTCCCACGGCGAGGTGGGCGTAGAGCGCAGAGGCGAGGGTGATGGCGAAGCCGGCGTAGGCCCACTCCTTGAGCCGCGCGGGCACCGGCGCAAGCAGCAGCGCCACGCCGAGGAACTTGGCCCAGGAGAGCTCTTCCCGGAAGTAGGCGGGGAAGCCAAGGTGGGTGAATGCCTCCGCCACCTGCGGCAGGCGTAGTTGCGCATAGGCGGTGAAGCCTATCTGCAGGCAGAAGAGCGCGGTGACAATCCAGAAGCCGATGACGAGTCCTTTGGAGCGGGGCATGTTCAGTTCCTTGGGGAAGAGGGCCAGGAGGGGGGCTCAACGCCGAACTGCTTGGCGTACTCGGCATTCAATCGCTGCCAGCCGCCGACCTTCATGGCGTCGGGGCCGACCATGCGTCCAATGGGCTGACCGGCGAGGAACCGATCCATCACGTCGAAGCAGATGTGCCAGCCCGCCGCGCCCATCGAGATGAATCCACGGTCGATGTTGTGCCAAATCGTGAGCCGGGTGCCGCCACCTCCCAGCGGCTCCAGCTCCCAGCGGATGTCCTGTCCGCCCCAATTGAATTCGAGCACCTTGGGCGCGTCGGCCCGCTTCACGTGGGTCTCGGTGACGTGCGGCGTCGGCGTTCCCACCGTCGAGAGCTTGGCGGTGCCAACAGAACCCAGGTTCCGGTCAGCATCGAACGGTGCCCATTCGCGGAGATGCTCCGGCTCCGTCAGCGCCTTCCAGACCTTGGCGGGAGGGTGGGTGAGATCACGGACGAGAATCAGCGTCCACTTGTCACCTTCTTTTCGGACCTCGGCGCCTGAAGCGGCGCCCGGCGTGTACTCTTCATGGTTGCTCATGTCTTCCTCTTTCCTT
The DNA here is from genome assembly GCA_040752415.1 of Myxococcota bacterium. Classification (GTDB taxonomy): domain Bacteria; phylum Myxococcota; class JACRCW01; order JACRCW01; family JACRCW01; genus JBFMGU01. The sequence goes on along the minus strand of JBFMGU010000019.1, from coordinate 26,909 downwards.
TCACGGAGGGAACGTCCTCCATCTTGTCCAGGTGTCGCTCCAGGGCGTCGACGTGCTTTGTCCAGAAACGCCGGAAGGGAGCGAGCCATGCGTCGATTTCCATGAGTGGCTCCGGTTTCAGTCGATAAAGGCGCCGCTGCGCTTCAATGCGTGACTCCACAAACCCCGCGTCTCGCAACACGCGCAGGTGCTTGGAGACGGATGGCTGCGGCAGTCGCAGCTCGCGCTCGATTTCTCCAACGGAGCGCTCAGAGGAGAGCAGCAGGCTCAAGATGGCCCGCCGGTGAGGCTCCGCAACGATGGCGAACGACGATTCCATGAGCCGTATATACCCGGACGTTCATATGCGCGTCAAGTCATGATCCGCGGCAAGCGTTGTCTCCGTCCGGGCGAGGGCTGCGTGCCGCCCCGGTTCCCCCGAGCTCGAGTGAAGGAGTCCGCGCGGTCCCGCGGAGAGGAGGAGCAGGAAATGGGGGATGCCTGGAGGTGGCGCGGCGTCGGGTCGGGGGCGGGAATTGCGCGTCATCGCAGGGTTCATCGGGATGGGCCCGTGGTTGCTCCCCACTCCGGCTTGACCCAACTCGCATTCGCTTCGCGGTGCAGATGCCGTGAATCCCAGGGTCAAGTTAGGCGCAAACTTCGCCAACCCTTCGCCCCTCGGGCACCGCCCTGCCCTGCGGCAACACCCACACCAACCCCAGGGAACGGCAGGATCTGGACCGAGGGCACCCGATGAAAACGTTTGCCAAGGGATGGGGTTGGATGGTCTGGTGCATCGCGCATGACAATGGCAACGAAGCACCCCGCAGTCGCACTAATTTCTTGCATGACCCTGACGTTCGCGGCTTGTTCGTCCGACTCCAGTACCCGAGACGCTCCCGCCCCGGAGCCAGATGGCGGCTGGGGGCCTCCCGTGCAGAAGCCGCTGCAGGTCCTGGAGCTGGCCGACGTAGCGCTGGGGACCGGCTATTCCTCCGGCCCGCTCCGTTTCACGGTTCCGGCGCCCGAAACCAACTCGGGCATCGGGTTTTCCGTCGTGGTGGAGACCACACATGCTGATACCTGCTTGAACCTGGTGGCACTCTCCGGGCCGGACGCGCGCCACGTTTCAGGCGTGGAGTGCGGCACCGGCGAGGAAGCGGGTGTTCCGACCACGCGGCGAAGCATTGGCGGTCTGGTCGCCACCGTCCCCGGCGACGACAAGCCCGCTGGCGTGGTGAAACCGGGAGAGCACTGCGTGGCAGTGACCGCGGCACCCTGTGGCGCCCCACCAGACACGCGCGTGAAGGTGCGAATCATCTTGTCGGAGCGACGCCCCGGTGCCCTCTCGCTGCACGTGCACCTGCCACCAGGTCTCGGCATTCCACCCGAAACCGCGGCGGACCATCCCGTGCTCAAGGAGCTGGTGTCCCGGTACTTCCTGCTCCTCGAGCCGGCCGGGATCTTCCGCGGTGACGTCGTGTACAGCGCGCTGGACGCGCGTTTCTCCGCACCCGGTTCCGGGGCCGAGCTGGAGGCGCTCTACCGGCAGGCTACCGGTCGGGCCGGGGAGAAGGCGGCGTTGGACATCCTGCTCGTCGAGGCCTTTGTCGGCGAGCTGGCGGGCGCGGAGGGCATCTCGCGGCTTGGCGGACCACAAGGTCTCGGGGGTGCCGGACCTGCCATCGTCTGGAGAGGGCGGGTCCTCGACGCCATCGTCTGGGCCCATGAGAGTGGTCATTTCCTGGGCCTCAAACACACCAACGAGTTCGACGGCGACGAACACGACTCCCTGAGCGACACCGCGGAATGCACGCCTCTGGTCGACTGTCAGCCGGAGGACTACGCGAACATCATGAGCCCGGGGAACATCCCCATGGACGCGCAGTTCTCCCCCGCCCAGAGCCAGGTCCTGGCGCTGAGCCCCTTGGTGGATCCCACCGCGGCGCCGCCTCCTCCCGCGTGCCAGGCGGACTCGGACTGCGTTGCTCCGACGGTGCCCTGCGCATTCGCGGCCTGCGTGCGCGGATACTGCCTGCAGCAGTGGCGGGAGAACGGGACGGAATGTGATGACCTGGACGGCGTGGAATGCACCCACGGCGCGTGTGAAAGCGGCAGCTGCGTTCCCCAGGGCGCCACGCACGACGGATGTTTCATCAACGGTGAATGCTGGAACGCCGGGCAAACCTCCGTGGATGCGTGCTGGAGATGCGACCCCGACGCGGACCCGGACAACTGGACCCGCGTGACCGACTGCCCGAACGCCGGCCCCCGCCCTGGCGGCGAACCGACCGGGACGCTGGCCGTGCTCTCCTATCGTGTCGTCTCCGCGGAGGGACCCGTGGCCGAGGGAGGCCTCCCGCGCGACAAGGCGCTCTCCATCTACGTGCTGGCGCGCAACAACGGAGACGTCGCGCTCACACCCTGGGTGACACTGACAACCGCGGACCCCGCCATCCAGCTCCTCTCCGACGGAGCCCCCTTCGCCCAGATGGCGGAACGTTCCAGTCGTGAGAGCCTGCGACCGGTCTCGTTCGCGGTGCGGAATGGCGTTTCCTGCGACAAGGCCTCTGCCCGGATGACGCTCCTCGTCGAGGCGGACGGGGTTGAGCCCGCGCGGCGTCGCTTCAACGTGCCGCTGAGCCCGTGCACCAAGGCCAGCGCCGACGGGGCCTCCGACGATGATGGCGCGGATGGGCCGGATTCCCTGGCGAGCTGCCAAAGCTTCACGGTGGGAAGTGGTATCCCGGTCGTGGCGCTGCTGTTGATGGGCGTTCCCCGCAATCGTGCGCGGCGCCGCGTGAGGCCGCGTTTCGTGCGAGCTCGTGAGGTATGAGGCCACCACGCCACCACGACGGGTTCTTGAACCCAAACTGACGAAACAAGGCGACTTCGACTCCTCCAGACACCAGCGCGGGACGGACCGTGTCTCCCATGCAGACATTTCCTACCGCCGCGAAGACCAACGAAAGACCAGACCCGTGAAAGCGCGACTCAACCCGATCCCTGTTTCCGTCCTGCGTTACCAGCTGCTCCCGTTCGTGCTCTCGTCCGGCATAGCGAGCTGGGCCTGTGCACCGGGCAACTCCGGCGAAGCGACAACGAGCTCCGGCAGTTCCTCGAGCACGACGAGCTCATCCGCGTCGTCCTCTTCGGGCGGAAACAATGACCCCGCGTGGGGACCCGTCACCGCGGTGCCCACCTCGTTGTCGCTCAGCGCCGCAACGCCGGACGGCTACTGGCCGGGTGTCGCGTTGACGCGCATTCGGACGTCGCGGGATGGCGTGTTGCTCGCCACCACCACCACGTTGAGTGCCTCGGGCTACCGACTCTTTCGCAGCGACGATGATGGCACCACCTGGACGCGCGTCGGGTCACCCGGGATTCTCGCGGCGACCGTGGACTTCTGCCTGGCGGCGGGAAACGCCGACAACATCTTCCACGTCCTCTCTCCCGACGTCGTGGTTGCCACGGGAGACGGTGGCGCCACGTGGGAGACCGTGACGCTGCCGGAGAGCTTTCGCGGTGCCGTGGCCAGCCTGGCCTGTCATCCCGACGACCCGGACGTGCTGCTCCTCGGCGACTCCGGTGGCGTTGCGTGGCAGAGCACGAACCGGGGCGTGACGTGGACTGCGCTCGCGCTGCCGTTGTCCGGGGGCGCGGTCGTCGCCATTTCCGTGGGGGCGGGGGGACGGCCCTATGTGTTGCGCGACCAGACGCTCTTCTCGCTGGCGGATGACGGGACGACGTGGACGAGCGTGGCAAACATCGTGGCGCCTCCCGTGGTGGCTCATCCGTTGGTGGAGCGCGTGGTGTATGCCACCCGTTACGGCGACATCATCCGGTCGACGGATGACGGGCAGAACTGGACCACGTCGCTGGGGATTGGGACCGCGGAGGTGGTGGAGATCACGCCCACGGAGGATGGCACCAGCGTCTTCACCCGGACCGCGCGAGAAGGCGTGTACAAGTCCGTCGACGGCGGTGACTCCTTCCAGCGGTTTGACGGAGATCTGCAGCCGGTCTGGCCCGCGGAGATTCCCGACCACGAGCTTGGCGCGCTGGGATTGACTCCCAACGCCGTCATCCTCAGCAGCTGGGCCGGAACGCGTGTCTCCTCACCCGAGAGTCCCGCGTGGGAGGACGCGTCCCATGGACTGCCGATCATGCCCCTCACCGACATGGAGATCGTCGGGACCACGGTGTTGGCGGTGTCCTCCGACGGACGGCTGCACCGACGCGCGCAGACCTCAACCACGTTCGCGCCGGTCACCACCACGCCGCCAACCTTCCTGGTGGGCCTGGGGGCGCGGAACGTGTTGAGCCCCGTGGTCGAGTCGCCCGGCAGCGTGTGGGCCACGGGCGCGGGGGCGTGGCGCAGCAGCAACTCCGGTCAGACCTGGCAACAGGGTGACGCCGGCCTGCCCGACGTCGTCTACGCGCTTGCAAGTGCTGCGCGGAATCCGCTCATCGCCTTCGCCGCGACGGACGCCGGGGTGTACAAGACCATCAATGGCAATGCGTGGGTCCCCACCTCCACGGGTCTGCCGGGAAGCAAACGCGCGCGTTGGATCTGGAGCAGTCCGCATGAGTTCGAGCTGCTCTTCGTCACCCTGGTGGACGACGGTTGGCACGTGAGCCGGGACGGTGGGCGCACCTGGACCGCCGTCAACACCGCGCGCCAGGTGCAGCAGATGGTGGCGCATCCCACGCAGGCCAACCTGCTCATTGCCGCCGCGCGCGAAGGCGTCCTGATCAGCGAGGATGAAGGACACACCTGGACCCAGACCATGACCTTCGACCCCGAGGACGACGTGCTCTCCCTGACGGTGGACCCGCTCGGCGCGCACCATGTCTGGATGTCGCTGGTGGGCCGCGGCTTGATGGCGTCGGGCGACGGCGGGAGGCGTTGGACGGCGGTGGAGACGGAGGTCGACAACCCGGAGTTCGCACGCATCCGTTTCCTGGGCGATGGCACCGTCTACCTCGCGGGCGGCGACGGGATCTTCACCACGTCCGTTCCATGATCCGGCGCGCCCCTTGAGGCTCTCGTCGTACTCCTCCTGGTCTGCTCGAATGATGCGCTTCTTGTGAATCTCGTTGAGGGCCCGCGGTACCCGACGATCTCCTCCTCGAGCCTGTCACGCGGCTTGGCGTTGCCGAGGACGAGCGGTCGGAGTCGTTCATGGAGCCCCGGGGCCGCGCCGTCATGACGACGGAAAACGGCACGCGATGCGACCGGACCGACCGATTCAGCGCGCTGGAGAACCGGGCTGCAATGTAGGGGCTGCCCGTGGCCGGTAACGCGTGAACGGTGAAAGTGGCCGGCAATGGTCAGCCCCGGGGCCGCGCTGTCATGACGACGGAATACGGTCGACCACGCCACCGGCCCCACAGTTTTCCCGCGTACGGGTCGCCACGGGCGATTCACCCACAACTCGCTTCCGCGCTCGGACGCTTCGGACCACTTCTTCAATGCCAGCGGCCATCCGTTCCTCGCTGCGGGCCGTTTTCCTTCGTGGTGACAGCGCGGCCCGGGGCTGACCATTGCCGGCCACTTCCACCGTTCACGCGTTAGCGGCAACGGGCAGCCCCTGCATTGCTGGTCCCTTCTCCGTCGCGTTGAATGACGCGGTCCATGGCGGCGCTGGGCGTTCTCCGTCGTCATGACAGCGCGGCCCGGGGCTGACCATTGCCGGCCACCTTCACCGTTCACGCGTTACCGGCAACGGGCAGCCCCTACATTGCAGGCCGGTTCTCCAGCGCGCCGAATCGCTTGCTCATCCTCACCCGGGATACAGCACGCGGTGCGCGCCGACGTGGAAATCCAGCACCCCACCCCGCGCCCCGAAGCTCCGCGTGAACACGGGGTCGTGCAGGGTCTGGTCATGGCGTGTATCCCGCGCCAGGTTGCTCCCGCGGATACCCAGCAGCGCCGTCGGAACCTGGAGTCCCCGTCGGGTGACCGCCTTGTACAGGGGGCTGCGCAGCCCGGGGATGTTGAAGTCCCCCAGCACGATGATGTCCTTGTCCTCCACGTGTCGCTCGTTGCGACGTTCGTGGACCCAGGCCGCAATCCGCTCCAGCTCGGCCGCGCGGCCCGTCGTGGTGCCCCAGCGGCTGTGCAACGTCAGCAGCACGAAGTCGAAGCTCCCCGACCGGAACGACGCCATGGACGGTCGCCGCCACCACGCCGTGGTGGGCAGGTACTCCCCGTTCTTGCGCTTCACGCGACGCGGTTCCGCCACCGACGCCAGCCCCGTGAAGACCACGGCGCGCTTGTCGTAGACGTGGGCCACGCGCTCGTGGTTCCCGCCGTCGTCGGTGACAAAGTCGGAGTAGACCACGTCCCAGGCCGGACCCAGGTACCCGAGGGTCTCGCGCAGGTCGGCGAGGTTGTCGCGGACCTCCACCAGCGCCACCAGGTCAAACTGCCCGACGATCTCCGCGATGTAGTGCAACGACGCCTTCCCTCGCGGACTCTTCCCCAGCTCCCGCACGTTCCAGGTGGCCAACAGGATGCTCTCATCAATCCGTGACGACGGAATTCCCGCGCGCCGGATGCGCGACTTCAGCACCTTCAGGCCTGTCCCAGAGCCGGGCGGCCTCGGGTCGCAGGTCCCGCGGCTCCTGGGCGGCGCCCCGCACGGCCTTGATCACGCCCTCGTGCCGTTCCTCGGCGGCGTGGTGCGCGGAGAGGGTGGCGTCGATGATGTCCAGGTTCAGGTCCTCGGGCCACATGAACGCGGGGCGGGCAAGCTGCGGGATCTCCTGTCGGAGGTGGGTGAGTGGATGGCGTCCTCCGTGGGGTCCGCCCCAAGCCGCAGCGGCTCCAGGCGCGCCATGACGCCCTGGTGCTTGGTGTAGATGAGCCGCACGCCGGCCTGGACGCGCCCCAGGACTTCACGGGTCTGGATGTACGCCTGCTCGCACTCGTTGAGCACCTGCTTGACCGCGCCCTCGTCGTCGGCGGCCGCGAGGAGCGGGATGAGGCGACGGGCCAGGTTGTCCAGCTTCTCCTTCAGTTCCGGCTGCATGTACTTGGCGATCTGCGGGTTGACTTGCGCCGCGCGAAAGGCCGCCACGGTGCGGTGGTGAATCTGGTTGGCTGCAACAGCCATGCGAACCTCCGGACGGGATGTCACGTCGTTGGGGACGCGGAGCGGGTTTGTGCGGTGCATGCGCCAACCCGCCGCGTCCGTGTGAGGGAGGTGATTGCAGCCGGTGTTCCAAGGCGGAGGGCCCGGAGGTTGTGGAGACTGTTGCGTCTGGGGATCAGCGCCGGTTTGTCGTCGTCACGGGGGGCAGTTGGAGGCGGGGATACGTGCATGACGGGCGGGTGCGCACGTCAGATGTGTCGCTGCGGAGGGTGACTGAAATTCAGACTGATGACGTCGTCACCGGGGTGTCCGGAACTTAGACACGCACGCAGCTACTGCCAAACACGCCAGAGGCCGTCGGGAAGCGGATGGCTGAGCGAGAACTCCACGGCCATGGGTTCGGAGCCCGTGTGGTTGAGGTACGTCACTTCGCCGCAATAGACGAAGGGCGAGCGCTTATGGGGCCGCGCGAAGAGGTGTATCCGCCGGCCTTCCGCCTCGTGTCGGATGATGCGCTTGCCTTTGGCGTCGTCTGGCGAAGTCTTCGCTTGGGAGGACCACAGAAACCTAGAAGGGGTGATGAAGCGGTCTGTGTACCGTTGGTCGGGATCGGTCTGTTCCTCCTTCCGCAACGTCACCAGCAGGATCGTGTGCGGATTGCCATCGACGGTCACGTCGCGCACGCCGACGCTCCACGACGCGTCAGCTCTTCCACCAAATGCGGGCGCGATCTGCTCGCGTTCGTACTGGCCCCACAGAGTGAGTGCCTGGCGCTCCTGGACGACTTCGAGCACACGAGCCATGGGCTCGACGCGACCGTCTGCGGGCAACTCAAGGGGTGGATAGGCAGGATTCCAACTCTCCAGAACCCAGCCGCCGGGGCGCTTTCGCGGCACCTTGATCGCCGCAATCGTCGTGTCTGCGCCGTCCTGGCCGACCAACAAGAACGGCTTGCCGATGACCTCGTCGGGCGCGCCCCCTGACCACCACTCGCAGAGCACCATGTCGCCATCGCGAATGGGACTGGTCCCTCCATCCATGGAGTCCCCGGAGGCGCGGACCACGAAGTTCCGTGATGGCGAAATGTCCCTGCTGGTCACGACTGACAGCTCACCCACAGCCTGGGCCATCCGGTCGCTCTCCGCGAAAGCGCCGCAGGCGACTTGAAAGTCCGGGTAAAACGGTAACCGAGGAAACGCGAGCACGTCGGCTTCACGCGTTTGCCCCTGCCCCGTGGCCTGCGGCCGCAACTTCCAGCCCGCTTCGCTCTGAATCAGCTCCACGAAATGACGGGTCCCTGGATTGCCTGCCGTGGGGCCAAACCAGCCACGCATCAGTTGCGGCAACAGGTTCTGTTCCTTGTGCAGTGGCCACACCACGTTGACCGCGATTTGCTTGAACTGGAAACGGTAATCCTCGCCTTCCACGTCGACGCGGACTTCTCCCTGCGGCACATCCGGCCTGGCCTTCCGGTCAAATCGCAGGATTGGCTTGCCACCCGTGTGGGAAACCTTCATGACGATGGGTGCCTGTCCCGCATCCAGCGTCGCGCCACGCCTAAGCTTGTCCACGTGCTGGGCCAGGCGATACTCGACGACTTCCTCGGTCATCTCGACGAAGACTGGCCGGTCAGCTTCATCGACGACGTACGTTGGAACGAAACGGTCATCCTTGAGTTCAAACCATGACCTCGAGGTCGATTCACCGCGAGCCCACACTTGAAGCGGCATGCTGCGCCACTGGCGGATGAATTCACTACCCATCACACGTCGCTTCTCGTCCTCGCGAAGCTCGCGGAACAGCAGCAGATTGTCCCGCGCGAGTGCCTCGGCGGCGCGGGCGTTGGCCTCGACCGTCGTTCCGCTGAACAGCGCGCCCTCGTTCAGCAGACCCTGCAAAGCGAGCATCTTGTACGCCTTCGTCATGCTGGTGCGCTGGAGATCACCGAACCACCCGGCGTGACGTCCCAAGACCCGTAGCTCGTCGCCGGTGGCGTCCCCTTGATGCCGTACGAAGTCAAACCAGGTCGCGTACCCTTCCATGACGGGCTTGAGGCTAACACCGGCGTCGAACAGCTCCCGCGCCGTGGGGCGTCGCCCATGAGAGTCGCGGAATGACATGTACTCGTAGAGGAGGATGTCCTCCCTGGAGCCCTTGGCCATCTCCCGCAGCATGTCGATCGCGGCGGTCTCGATGTCGATGCTACACCCCTCAGGCAGCGGCAGCTCCCTCTTGGCCAGCGCGCGCACCGCGGCCGCCGCAGGCAGGTCACGACCACTGAGGTACGCCAACGCCTGCGGCTTCTGCATGAAGCTGCGGTGATTTCCGATGAAGTCGACGATGACAAGGCGCTCCTTCCCATCGGCGGTTCGGAGACCACGCCCGAGTTGCTGGAGGAAGATCACCGGCGACTGGGTGGGACGAAGCATCAAGACCGTGTTGATTTCCGGGACGTCGAGACCTTCATTGAAGACATCCACTGCGCAGATGATCTCCAGGCTGCCGTCCCGCAACTTACGCAGAGACTCCGCGCGCGGCGCGGACGAGGGCTCGCTGTGGACGGATGCGGCGGGGTGGCCGTTCTCGGTGAAGAACTTCGCCATGTAATCCGCGTGTCGCGTGCTGCAGCAGAAGACGAGCGTCCGGCGCGGCTTCGCGGGTGCGTGGCTTTGGTACTCGCGCAACGCCTGGTCCGCTCGGTCGCGTGTCGCAACGGCGGAGGTCAGGGCCTCGGTGTCAAACTTCCCGTTTCGCCAAGGAATCGGCGCGAAGTCGGCGGCGTCCTTCACGCCGAAGTAAGAGAACGGAACCAACAGACGCCTGGAGATGCCGTGGACGATGTCCTGCCGGAACACCAGATTGTCGTCGCATAGCTCCAACAGCGAGCGACCATCCAGGCGGTCCGGCGTGGCGGTAAGCCCCAGCATGAACCTCGGGCGGAAGTGGGTCATCACGCGTCGATAGGTCGACGCAGCAGCACGATGGAACTCGTCCACGACGACATAGTCAAAGTGTTCCGACGCGAACTGCATGAGGCGCTGGCTTCTGGCGATGGTCTGAACCGACGCGAAGATGATGTCCGCGTCGCGCTCATCACGGCCAACGCCGAGGATGCCGCACACCTTCTCTGGCATGACGGCCGCCCAGCGCTCGCGCGCCTGCTCCAGAATCTCTTCGCGATGCGCGATGAAGAGCGCGCGCTCCCCGCCCAGTGCCTTGAAGTCGAACGCGGACAAGAGTGTCTTGCCCAGGCCCGTCGCAAGAACCACGAGGCCCCTCCGCTTGTCCTCGGCGCGCGTTCGCTTCAGCGCTGCCAACGCCTCAACTTGGATGGCGTGGGGGATGAACGGCGCGGCGCGGACCTCTGGCGCATGCATCAACGGCACAGGTGCCCGGGCCTCGTACGCGTCGATGAGTCTCTTGGACAGCGGCTTGCAGGCTGGGGAGCTGATGAGCTCGTCAAAACGCTGGCAGATGGAGGAGAACGCTTCCTTGTCGTCCGACGACACCAGTCGAAGGTTCCACTCGATGCCTTCCTCAAGGGCTTGGCGGGAAAGGTTGCTGCTGCCGACGTAAGCGACGCCTTGTTCTCCGCTACGGAAGACGTAGGCCTTGGGATGGAACGACTCTCCCGCGCTGACCTCGAACAGGTAGGGCTTGAACCCGGCCTGCTGCTCCGACAGTTCCAGGAGGCGGCGCAGAGCGTCAGCGCTGGTGGTGCCCATGTAGTCGCCCGTGAGAAGCCGGATTTGGGCGCCACGGCGAAGTGCATCCACGACGTCGGGGTAGAGAGCCTGTAGTCCGGAGGGCTGGACGAAAGCGGCGACCATGTCAGCTTGCGAGGCTGCCTGCAGCGCCTGGCGAAGCACGCCTAATAGCGGTTTGTCCTGCCCCGGAACAAACGCCGGCAGGCCCTCGAATGGCCGCGCACCACCGTACTTCTGCTTTCCCGGGATCACACCGCGGACACCGCCCCGCGGGTCGTCCATGTCCCCGCGGTAGCGAGGAATGACGTGGATGTGGAGGTGCATCACCGTCTGACCGGCGGCGACGCCCGCGTTGAACCCGATGTTGTAACCGTCGGGATGCACCGCCTGGTCAAGTTGGCGTTTGACGACGTCTACAGCCCGCCAGAGTTCTTCACGCAGTTCGCTGTCGGCGTCGAAATAGGTCGTGACATGTCGGTGAGGAATCACCAGCGTGTGGCCGCGAGATACGGGGTACCGATCTCGCACTGCGAACACCGCGGCGGACCGGAGGACGCAGTCACTGTCGGAGACGGAGCAGAAGGGGCATTCGGAGGCGGACACGCGACAACGATCCTTCGAGACGCGGGGCGGCGCAATGCAGGCCCGGTCTTAGCGCACCGGGGACGTCAAACCGGGCCTGAGGATGTGCAAGCACACTCAGGTCTGGGGTTCCGACGAAGCACGCTCCGGCGTCGCGGTAATGCCAGCACAGGAGGTCCCCGCCAGGGGCCCCGCGTCACTCCTCGGCGCGCCACCGCGGCGTGACGCGCGCGGCGCAGATTTCCTCCGCAGGCAGAGGAAACCATGAACCAGAACCTCGTAGATTGGCGGGCGCAGGCCGTGGCCCTCGGGCCCGCACACCGACGCCGATTTCCGCGTACCATGCGCCAAGAGGCAGTCGCCCTCGTCACACGCGCCGTCGCTTCCGACATGACCAAGGCCGCGGCCTGCGCCGAGCTTGGCATCCCGGTGCCCACGCTGGACCGTTGGCGAAAGGCGACTTCCGCGTTCCGCAAGGTCCGCGTCGTTGATGATGTCGGCTCTGTCGCGGTGCGCGTTGCCCCCTGCAGGGGGTGGTGGCGCGGAAGTTCCTCGAGCACATCCCGCTGCAGCGCCAGGTGCGCATACTGGCGCGCGAAGTGGCTGAAGGGGGCTCCCAGACGCTGTGGGACCAGGAATACGCTGTCCAAGGCGCTCCTTCCCGTCGAGCAGCGGTTGGTGGAGTTCACCCCGTCGCAGAAGGTGCGCTGCGCGGATGAGACGCGCCGGCCGGTGTTCGGCGCGGAGACGAAAGAACTGGACGATGTGGTGCGTGGCGACGGAGCAGGCGGTGCACCACAGCATCAAGGACGGCCGGAGCGCGGAGGAGGCAGTCGAGATGCTGCAGTCGCCCGACGGCGTGTGGATGGTGGACAGCTACGGCGTGTACACGTCGCTGGCGAAGTCCCGGCCGGGGATGAACCTGGCGCACTGCTGGACACACGTCCGGCGACACTTCATCGACATCGAGACGGCATTTCCCGAGCAAGCTAAGCTAAGCGGATTCTGCATCAGGTGGGGCAGCTGTTCTGCGTCGAGAAGGATGGTCCTGCCGAGGAGCTGGCGAAGCGGCGGGATCAGCGATCGCGGAAGCTCATCGCCGAGATCCGGGAGTTCCTTTTGACGACGCCAGCGCTGCCTGGGAGTGAGTGCGGGCGCACCGGAGTACACGGCGAAAATATGGCCCACTGTACGGCGTTCGAATGGGGATCGCGGACGCCGTTGTCATTCGTCATCCCTCGGCGCTGCGCTCGCGCTGAATGTGATCGAGCACGAAGGCTTCGGGGATTGGAATCGCCGGATCGAGCTTCCGCCTCTCAAGTGCCCTGAGCACGCGAAGGTACGGGTCTGGCTCAAAGTCCGTCAGGTCCGGCAGAAGACGTGAGCGCATCTCCTGTTTGACCCGGGAGTAGTCCACCAACACACGAAGGCCGATCGTGATGGTCTTTGCGCCCTTCGCAGCCCTGACCTCCACGCCGGTGTTCTCCACGGCTTTCACATCGCCTTGTGTCACGGCAAGGATGTTTCTTTCCACGTTCTTCAGCTTCAATCCCGTCAGCGTCGTATCCCGCCGGAGGGAGACAAAAACTGTCAGGTCGTCGTCGATGCGCTGAGCGTAGCTCGGCTCGTTGGAAACGTATGCAAAGATGCAATCACCGACCTTGGAGTATGACGCGCAACGGGGCTTGAATCTGCCGACGGTCACAGCAGGGGGCACCGAGAGAATCCGACACTTCTTTGGCGCCGGACCGGCGAACCTCTTTTCCGCGTCGAGAGGCGCGCCCGCCTTGTCGGCGCGGACCCAATCCCAATCAAACACGTGACCGCTTGCCGCAGCGTAGACGACAAAGGTCATCCCCTTCGGAGGAGGCGTTTTCTCTCCGTGGTTGTCGACGGAAAAGTCGAGCCTGCGGCAAAAGGCAAATCCATCCCTAAGAAGGCCGTCACGCCGGATCCCGGTGTAGACGAACTCCGGATCGGCGGTCACTCGTCCCGCGCAATTGCGCAGCGCGTGGACGACGTAAGGGGGATAGTGCTTTAGCGCCTCGACCTCTTCATCGGCGATCGTCAACCCGCCGTCGTCGTGCGAGGCAATCTCGGCGGCAAGGCGACCTTCAGACTCGTCGGAATCCGGAGCGGCGAGCCGCTTCGCTTCAGCCAGACTCAGCCCATAGGTGGAGCGCAAGAGGCGGACCCGGGTGAACAGATCGACACCCTCGTCGGCCGAGCGGGCAGCCAACTGGGCGGCCGTCGCACCACCTGCTTTCAGCTTCGCCCACGTCGTCGCGTCGCGCATCATTTTGCACCCTCCTTTCCAACGCTGACCGTTTTCACAAACGCCGCTTCATTGCCCTTGTCGCCCAAGACGTCCGGGATTGGAGTTTCAGTGCTCTCGAATCCTTTCTTGGGGAGGATTCTTCCCAGCGCGTCATTGATCACTGCCAGCGCAATGTAGCGCAGGCTGGTGCCGCCCAACGTTCGGGCCAGGCTCGCGCTCTCAAACTCGAGCGCGCGGAAAACGGAAAGCCCCGTTCCTTCCGGAGCGCGAACGTACAGCACGATGCAGGTGAGTGTCTTCTGAGCGTAGCTCAGCGCTCCGAGTAAGGTGCCATCCAGCACGGGGCTCACTTCAAACTGAACCTCGCGTCCCTCGCGAAGGCGGGCCAGGGCCGCACGATCCAAACCGAAGAAAGCTACGCCGGGTTCGCTCATCTGCGCTGACCCAACCCACCCTGTTCCACGGCTGGTCACGTCATCGCTGACGTTATGACGCCGGCCAAGCGGTCGGGTCAACGGCCCGCCTACCGCCCGGTGCCGCAGCCGCATCGGTCCCTGCACCTTCTGAGCGGCTCTGCGGCCTTCCAAGGCGTGCGCAGGGACCGGGGGACCATGCGCCCCCGAGGCGCCTTTCCCCAAAGCTGTCGGGGGCTCCCAGTAGCCGGCGTTGGAGATCATCCTGCGGCACGTAACGGATGCGACCGCATTGCGCTTCTCAGGCGCCCGGACGGGGGCAGAGGCTGCAACTTGGCACGGCGCCGAGAACGCGCGCTGAGCGCTCGTGCCGGCGACGCCGCCTTGGGGCATGTCGGTGGTCAAAGCGCCGCTCTTGCCAAAAAAGTGGGGAAGAGAAGGGGGGAAGCCCCGGAAAAGTGGGAAGCCCCACCGAGAAGTCGAAGCTGGTGCATTAAAAAAGCCGCCAGTTACGGCGGCTTGGATGGAGCGGGAAACGGGATTCGAACCCGCGACATTCAGCTTGGGAAGCTGACGCTCTACCAACTGAGCTATTCCCGCGCGGGGCCGTGATGGCTATCCCCCACCCACGCCGCTGTCAAGCCGGACCTTGACCTGTTGGCCGCGCGTCCGCGGACCCGCTACAGACCCCCGGGTGATTCCCCCTCGCGCCGGCCTGGAGCTGGACCCATCCGCCGTCTCGGAGCGACTCCGCTCGCCCTCGCCGCCGGTCCTGGTGGACGTGCGGGAGGACTGGGAGGTCCAGCTCGCGCCCATGCCCGGCGCGGTGCACATCCCGCTGCGGGAGCTCCCCGCGCGCGCCCCCGAGGAGCTCTCCGCCTCCGTGGAGACCGTCGTGGTCTGCCACCACGGCATCCGCAGCCTGCAGGGCGCCCTGGTGCTGCGCGGCCTGGGCTTCAGCAGCGCGTGGTCGTTGCGCGGCGGGACGGACCTCTGGGCGCGCACCGTGGACCCTTCCGTCCGGCGGTACTAGCTGGCAGCATGGTCGACCCACCCCACGGCAGGAACTGATGGCGGCGCACAAGGAACAGCTCGGCAAATACACGCTGCTGGAGCGCATCGGGGTGGGCGGCATGGCGGAGGTCTGGCTGGCGCGGGCCAGCGGGCCGGGCGGCTTTGCCAAGGGCTGCGTGGTCAAGACGGTCCGGGCCGGCGTCGACGAGGACCGCTTTGGCCGCATGTTCATGGATGAGGCGCGCCTGGCCGCGCTGCTCAACCACCCCAACATCGTCCAGATCTTCGACTTCGGTGAGGACGGGGGCCGCCTCTACATCGCCATGGAGTTCATCCTGGGGCGCACGCTCCGGGCGGTGATGAAGAAGTGCGAGGTGAAACACATTGGCATCCCCATGGAGCACGCCGCGCGCATCCTCAGCGGGGTGCTGGAGGGCCTGGACCACGCGCACGCGCAGACCGACAAGGACGGCGCGCCGCTGAAGATCATCCACCGTGACATCTCGCCCGAGAACATCATGGTGACCTACAGCGGCGTGCCCAAGGTGGTGGACTTCGGGATTGCCAAGGCCACGCTGAGCACGGACCGCACGCGGGATGGTCGCGCCAAGGGCAAGCTGACGTACATGGCGCCGGAGCAGCTCATGGGCGCGCCGCTGGATCACCGCGTGGACATCTACGCGTGTGGCGTCGTGCTCTACGAGCTGTGCTGCGGCCGTCACCCCTATCCCATTCCCAACGCGGAAGCGCTGGCGCGCGCCATCCTCCACGACGAGGCCCCCCATCCCCAGGAGCTGAACCCCTCCCTCCCCGACGACCTCGCGGAGGTGATCATCCAGTGCATGCAGAAGGACCCGGAGCACCGCTTTGCCAGTGCGCGGGACATGCAGCGTCGGCTGGATGCGTACCTGCAGACGCTGACCATCTCGCCGCAGGCCACGAAGATGGACCAGTTCATCAGCAACCTGATGGCGGAGGAGATGGCGGAGGACGCGGCGCGGGCGCGCAAGGCGGCGGGCGCGGTGGCCACGCAGCCCGTCCAGGCCATGGGTCACCAACCCTCGCTGCTCGCCGACGACGGGGAGCGCGACACGGTGCGCGAGGCCACGCCGCGTTCCCTGGAGCCGGACGCGCCCAAGGCCATCAAGCCCCCGTCCCCGACGGTGCCGGGCACCAGCGAGATTCCCACCGACGAGGGCATGCGCCCCGTCCCGCCGCCCGCGCCGGTGCCGATGTTGTCGTCGGAGAGTCCGCTGACCACCACGGATCGTCGCGCGCTGGAGCGGGTGTTCCGCACCGGCACCGACGGGCGCGCGGTTCCTCCCTCGCCCCCGCTGCCGCCGCCGGTGGTCTACGAGTCCTCGCCCGAGGCGGCGAGCGTGGCTGCCGCGTTCAACACGCAGACCGGCCCGATGATCAAGGGCAACCGCTGGCAGGTCCCGCGTCGGGTGGCGGTGGCGGCGCTGGTGACCACGGCGGTGGCGTCGGGCGCGGTGGGCGGGGCCACCATGTGGATCCTGGGCGTGCAGGAAGGCGTGAAGCGCGGCCAGGCCACGGTCACGCCCTCCCCCACCCGCCTTTCGGTGACGGCGGACAGCGCGTGTGAGGTGCGCGTGGACAACACCAGCCACGGGAGCGCGCCGCTGCGTCGGCTGGACATCACGCCGGGGACGCACACCGTGGTGCTGCGCTGTCCCCATGGCGACGTCACCACGCGCGTGAGCGCGGTGGAGGGGAACGAGGTGGCGGTGGTGCTGCCCGCGCTCCCCTCGTCGGGGAAGCCGGCCAGGGACCCCGCGGCCACCCCGGTGTCGACGACGCCCAAGCCCGACGACACCCGCCCGCAGGACAACCGCGCGCCCAATGAGGGCTACATCTCCGTCGTGGCGCGGCGCTCGGGGACCCTGTTCCTCAACGGCAAGCGCCTGGGGGACGTGCCCAACAAGCCGCTGGTGGTCGCGCCGGGCAGCTACACGGTGCGACTGGTGGAGCGCGGCGGCAAGGACCGGATGGTGAAGCTGGATGTTGCGCGCGGAAAGACCGCCACGGCGCGTTTCCCCTGAACACCGCGTGGCGCACCGCGTCCCATGACGTCATGACAATGGAGGCAAGAGGCACCCCATGGCTTTGATAGTGGAGAAATACGGCGGCACCAGCGTGGGCAACGTGGAGCGCATCCGCAACGTGGCCCGTCGGTGCGTGGAGACGCGTCGCGCCGGGAACGACGTGGTGGTGGTGGTGAGCGCCATGAGTGGCGAGACCAACCGCCTGCTGGCGCTGGCCAAGGAGGTGAGCCCGGAGCCCAACGAGCGCGAGCTGGACGCGCTGGTGGCGACGGGGGAGCAGGTCTCCACGGCGCTGGTGGCCATGGCCATCCGCGACCTGGGCGTGCCCGCCAGCAGCTACACCGGCAGCCAGATCCGCCTGGTCACCGACTCCGCCTTCACCAAGGCCCGCATCAAGAGCATCGACGAGGAGATGGTCCGTCGTCGGCTCAAGGACGGGGAGATCATGGTGGTGGCCGGGTTCCAGGGTGTCGACGAGAACGGCAACATCACCACGCTGGGCCGGGGCGGCTCGGACACCTCGGCGGTGGCGGTGGCGGCGGCGCTGAAGGCGGACCGCTGCGACATCTACACCGACGTCGACGGCGTCTACACGGCGGACCCCAACGTGTGCTCCACCGCGCGCAAGATCGACCGCATTTCGTACGAGGAGATGCTGGAGCTGGCGTCGCTGGGCGCCAAGGTGTTGCAGCTGCGGAGCGTGGAGCTGGCGCTGCAATACAAAGTGCCGCTGCGCGTGGTGAGCAGCTTCAGCGGTCCGGGAATCGACCCCCATGGAACCCTGGTGTGCCAGGAGGATGCAGAGATGCTGGAGAAGGTGCTGGTGACGGGCGTGAGCCACTCCAAGGGCGACGCCAAGATCGCGGTTCGCAGTGTGCCCGACGCGCCCGGCGTGGCGGCGCAGATCTTCACCGCGCTGGCCGACGCGAACATCAGCGTCGACGTGATTGTGCAGAACGCTTCGGCGGCGGGGCACACCGACCTGACCTTCACGGTGGGGCGCACGGATCACAAGAAGGCCATGCGCATCACCGAGGAGGTGGCGAAGCAGATCGGCGCCCGGGCGGTGGAGGGCGACGAGAAGGTGGCCAAGATCTCCATTGTGGGCGCGGGCATGCGGAGCCACGCGGGTGTGGCGGCGCAGATGTTCCGGCTGCTGGCCAAGGAAGGCATCAACATCCAGATGATCAGCACCTCGGAGATCAAGGTGAGCTGCGTCGTCGACGAGAAGTACTGCGAGCTGGCGGTGCGGACGCTGCATGACGGATTCGGCCTGGACAAGCCGACGCACTGAGGCGCGGGAGCGTCGTCGGAAGGCGCTGATGGCGCTGCTGCTCACCCTGGGCGGCACGGCCACGCTGCGCGCGCTTCCCCACAGCCTGGGTCCGCCGCAACCGGTTCCCGCGTGTGAGCACCCGGCCGCGTCGCCCTTCCAGTTTGGCGCGCCCCGCACGTTGACCTGCGACGGCGCGGGTGTTCCTCCGGGCGGGCGGCTGCAGTTGCTGCTGGGCATCAAGCTCGACGTCAACACGGCCACGCAGGAGGACTTCGTGGCGCTTCCCGGCATTGGCGAGCGCACCGCGCAGCGCATCCTGGCGGACCGGGAGGCACGGGGCGCATTCGCCACGGTCGACGAGCTGGACCGCGTCAAGGGCATAGGTCCCAAGACGGTGGAGAAGCTGCGGCCGTACCTCACGGTGGGCGGGCGTTCCCAAGCGCCGGCACGCTGATCCATAACCCGGGGCGCCATGCACGCCCTCCTCGCGCTCTCCCTGCTCGTCGCGCCGTCCGCGGCTCCGCAACCCTCGCTCGTGGTGGTGCTGGTGGTGGACCAGCTCCGGTACGAGGATCTGCAGCGCATGCAGGAGCTGCTGGGTCCGGGTGGCGTCGCGGGAATCCAGGCGCGCGGCACGCTGCTCGACGGGCGCTACAACACCGTCAACACGGAGACGGGACCGGGACACGCCACGCTCTCCACCGGCGCGTATGCCAATGAGCACGGCATCGTGGCCAACCACGTGTGGACGCCGAAGGGGCGTTCGTACGTCGTCGAGGATCAGCAGTCGCTGACGTGGGGCACCCCGGAGCCCAGGCGCGGCCGTTCCCCGCGTCCGCTGCGCGTTCCGACGGTGGGAGACCAGCTGAAGGTGGCCACGTCGGGGCGGGCGCGCGTGGTGGCGGTGAGTGGGAAGGACCGTAGCGCGGTGTTGACCGCTGGTTTCGCCGCCGACGCCGCGTTGTGGTGGGACCCGGACCAGGCGCGTTACGTGTCGTCGTCATTCTACGCGGAGAAGCCGCCGGCGTGGGTGGACAGGTTCAACGCGAGCCATGGCCTGGCGTCGCTTGGGGGGTACCGCTGGGAGCCGCTGGTGTCGTCGGAGATCCTGGCGCGCCACGCGCGACCGGAGCCCGCACGCGGCGAGCAGGACTGGCTGGGCCTGGGCACCGGCTTCCCGAAGGTCATCCAGGAGCCGCGCATTCCCAAGGCGAGTTGGGGCACGGTCATCCGCAGCACGCCGCGCATGGATGAGATGACGTTGGAGCTCGCCAACGCCGCCGTGGCGCAGTTCGACCTGGGTCGACGCGCGGACCCGGACCTGCTGTGGGTGATGCTGAGCGGGTTTGACCTGATTGGTCACAACTTTGGTCCCTACAGCGCGGAGCGGGTGGATGCGCTGGTGCGGCTGAACAACGCGCTGCGCGCTTTTGTCGACGGGCTGGAGAAGCGCGTGGGGGCAGGCCAGCTGGCCATCATCCTCACCTCCGACCACGGCGTGACGCCGATTCCCGAGGACACCGCGCAGTACCGTCTTCCGTCGGGACGCGCGCAGATGGCGGCGGTGGGGAAGGCGGTGGATGCGTACCTGGACACCGCGGAAGGCCCGCGCGACTGGGTCACGCTCTTCAGCCCGCCGCACGTGTGGCTGGAGCGTCCCGCTGGTCAGCCGGTGAGCTGCGAGCACCTCGAGGGGGCCGCGCGTGCGGCGGCGCAGGTGGAGGGTGTGGGTCGTGCGGTCGCGAATTGTCGACTGGCGTCCATGGCGAGTCCCACGTGGCTCCCGTTCCATCACGTGGCCGACCCCGAGCGCAGCGGCGACATCCTCGTCGAGGTGCGCCCGCTTTGGGTGTGGCACGACGGGCAGAGCGACCTTTCCGGGACGGACCACGGGTCGACGTCGGTGACGGACCAGCGCGTTCCGTTGGTGCTGATGGTGCCGCCCGGCTACCGGATTCCCAGCGGGTACACCGAGGGACCGGTGGACATGCGTCACGTAGCGCCCACGCTGGCGGCGCTGCTCGGCGTGACACCGCCGCACGCGGCGAGGCTGGCGTCGTTGGTGGTGCGGTGACGGCGAGCGGGGCGCACAGCGTGGCAACGGATTGGCGCATACGGCGGGGCGGGCGAACACCTAACCCCCCACGCTTGTCATACTGCGTCCACTCGCCCCCCTTCCCCAGTCCCGATTTTCCGTCGTCACCGAGCCGGGGAAGGGGGGCACTCGGTGAACGCGGCCGCGCTCTTACCGACGAGAGAACGCTTCTCGGCCACCCCAGTGCGTGCCCCCCTTCCCCGCAACGGTTGACGACGGCGAAGCGGGTGTGGGGAAGGGGGGCGAGCGAGCAGAACGGCATGAACGTGGGGGGTTAGGTGTTCGCCCGCCACGACGGAACGGCCCAGCCGCCCAGCGGGTTTTGCGGACGTCGTGAGCGGGCCACGACCTGGAGTGCGGCGGTCCTGGATGTTCGCCGACCTTCACCCTCACCTTGACGAGGACGATCCGGTTGCCCCACCCCCACACGCCGGTGCATCGTCCCGCTCGTGATCACCGCACTCTTGCTCCTCGCCGCCACGGCACTCCCCGAGGACGCCGTGGTCCGTGTCCAGGTCTACCGGGCACGTCCCGACTGGTCCCTTCCCTGGCGCGTCCATCCCGTCGAAAGCGGGCTGGGCAGCGGCTTCATCATCGACGGTGGGCTCATCGTCACCAACGCGCACGTGGTGCGTGACGCGCGCCAGATCCTCATCAAGCGCCACCACTTCGCCGACCCGTTCGTCGCCAAGGTGGAGGCCATTGGCCATGACTGCGACCTCGCCGTGCTCAAGGTCGAGGACCCGGAGTTCCACAAGGGACTGAAGCCTCTGAAGCTCGGCGCGCTTCCCAAGGCGCGGAGCAAGGTCACCACCTACGGCTTCCCCCTCGGCGGCGAGGAGGTCAGCTCCACCGGCGGCATCGTCTCGCGCGTGGAGTTCAAGCCGTACGCGCACACCGGCTGGGACGCGCATCTCGTGGTGCAGACGGACGCGGCCATCAATCCCGGCAACAGCGGCGGGCCGGTGGTGCAGGACGGGAAGGTGGTGGGCGTCGCGTTCCAGGGCATCCCTGGCTACGACAACGTGGGCTTCTTCATCCCCGCGCCCGTGGTGCAGCACTTCCTGGACGACATCAAGGACGGCACCTACCACGGCTTCCCCGACGACGGGCTGCGCACCCAGGAGCTCACCTCCCCCGCCCTCAAGCGTGAGCGTGGCGTGCCCGCCGGCAAGCAGGGTGTCGTCGTGGATGATGTGCTGCGCGGTGGCTCCGCGGACGGCGTGCTGATGCGCGGCGACGTCATCCTCGCCGTGGAAGGCCAGCCGGTGGCCGACGACGGCAGCATCGCGCTGGGTGAAGCGCGCGTACCCATGAGTCATGCGCTGGACCTCAAGCAGGTGGGCCAACCGGCGCGGTTCCACATCCTGCGCGACGGCAAGGAGATGGACGTCACCATGGTCTCCCGTCGGCTGGCGCGCGGAGAGCGACACCGCAACCAGTTCGACGTGGCCCCGCGCTATCTCGTCTACGGCGGCCTGGTGTTCATGACCCTGGACGTGGAGCTGCTCAAGACCTACGGCGACTGGCGCGCCAACGCCCCGCGTGAGCTGCTGTGGCACCAGATCTACCGCGAATGGGAAACGCCCGAGGCCGCGGACCGCGAGGTGGTGGTGCTGGCGCGCGTGCTGCGTCACCCCGTCAACTCGCAGATGAGCGCGCCGGTGGGTGGCGTGATCAGGCGCGTCAACGGGCGGGAAATCACGTCGCTGAAGGACCTGGCGGAGGCGCTCGCGCAGAACCAGGGCAAGCACCACGTTTTCGAGTTTGAAACCTCAAACCAGGTGGAAGCCATGGACCGCGCCAAGGCGGATGCGGCCCACGCCACCATCATGAAGACCTATGGCATTCCGCGCGATCGCAACCTGTAGCCTGCTCCTGTGCGCGCTCACCGCGAGCGCCGCCACCGTGGCCAACCCGCCGCAGGCCAACATGCGCCGCGCGGTGGTCAGCGTGCGCGTGACCGGCCAGGACTTCCACTGGAAGACGCCGTGGACCAAGCACCCGCCGTGGACGCGCGCGTCCAATGGCCTCGTGGTCCAGGGCAAACGCATCCTCACCGCCGCCGACAGCGTGGGGAACCAGACGCTCGTCGAGGTGCAGAAGCTCGGTGAGCAGCAGCGCTACCAGGCGCGCGTGGTCCTGGTGGATTACGAGGCGGGCCTGGGTCTCCTCGAGGTCGACGACGCCAGCTTCTGGGACGGCCTGGCTCCCGCGCCGCTTGCCGAGGTGGCGCCCAAGGAAGGCGAGGTCACCATCCAGCGCTGGCTGGACAGCGGACAGTTCGAGGTGGCCACCGGCACCGTGCGCCAGGTGCGCAGCGACAGCCACGGCGTCTCCCGCACCGACGTGCTCTCGTTGGACGTCAGCAGCAACATCCAGCAGGGCGGGTTGGCGGAGGTTGTCGTCGTGGGTGGGCAGGTGGTGGGGCTGACCACGGACAAGATGGGAGACCAGCTGGCCGCGGTGGCCAGTCCGTTCCTGCGACAGTTCCTCGCGGCCGCGCAGGAGAAGCCGTACCGCGGTTTTGGTCGGGCGGGCATGACGTGGCAGCGGCTGTTGAACCCCGCGCTGCGCGACTCCCTGGGCCTCCGCTCCGACGAGGGCGGCATCCTGGTCACGCGCGTGCTCCCGCACGGCACCGCCGGCACCGGGCTGGAGAACGGTGACGTGCTGCTGGAGCTGGGCGGCGTGCGCATCGACGGGGCGGGGCAGTTCGAGCACGCGCAGTACGGGAAGCTGGCGTTCGCCATGTTGTTCACGGACGGACGCCGCCCCGGCGACAAGCTGGTGGCCAAGGTGCTGCGACAGGGGCAGCGCAAGGAGGTGCCGCTGACGGTCAAGCGGATGCAGCCGCAGGATGACCGCATCTTCGGCTACTCCTACGACGAGCAACCCCAGTACGCGATCCACGGCGGCCTGGTGTTCCAGGACCTCTCGGTGCCGTACCTGTCGACGCACGGGGACTGGCGTCGTCGGGGACCGCTGCGGCTGGTGATTGCGCAGGAGCTGGAGGGGAGCTTCCCCACGGAGGAGCATCCGCGCGTGGTGTTGATGACGCACGTGCTCCCGGACCAGGCCAACCTTGGCTACCAGGACTACCGCGACCTCATTGTCACGCAGATCAACGGGATGCCGGTGCGCACGCTGGACGACGTGAACGCGGCCTTTGCCAAGCCGAGGAACGGTTTCCACGTCGTGGAGTTCCAGCCGGGACAGACGGTGCGTCGCGTGGTGTTGGACGCGGCCGAGGTTGAGGCTTCGCGCGCGCGGGTGGCGGAGCAGTACGGGACGGGCGCGCCTCGCTGAGCGCACCCTTCGTTGCACGCGCCTACATCGGTGGTTACAGCGCCCGTGAAGACAGGGAACACGGTGGAGTTGTCACCCTGTGCTTCAGCAGAAGGGGCGCCTTGTGGTGGCAGGCCGTCCCCTTCGAAGCGGTCTGCCGCGGGTAGACCGTGGGTACGCCGGGCGTTGAGCGCTGCTCCGCCGGGCGTATCTGTTTTCGACCGTCGTGAGCCAGGAGTTGGTGGTGTCCTTCCGGTGGTTCACAACAGCTCGCCGTCGTTGGGTCCGGTGCACTGCTGGTCGTCGGGGAAGTCGATGTCGCCATCGAGGTCATTGTTGACCCCGTCGTCACACTCCGGACAGCTGCCGCCTTCCAGGCAGCGCTCGTTGTTGTCGTCGGGGCTGTAGCAACCGGGGTCCCGGGTGGCGCCCGTCACGTAGTCGCGGGTGCCGTCGCCGTCGTTGTCGCTCTCGTCATCGCACGCCGGGCACTCACCCACCGGGCAGCGCTCATTCGTATCCGCGGGGTCGCTGCACCCTGGGTCGCTCAGGGCGGCGTTCACGTTCACATCCGTGCGACCATCGTTGTCATTGTCCCCACCGTCGTCGCACATGCGGGTGACGTCTCGTTCACTGGCGTCCGCGCGCAGGCTGCAGCCCGGGTCCCCGTCGGAGAGCGGCCGATAGTCGGTGAACCCATCGCTGTCATTGTCGATCCCGTCGTCACAATGCGGGCAACCCGCGCCGGGCGGACACGTTTCGGTGGCATCCCCGGGTGACTCACAACCGGGATCGGTCCGGTCATCTTCTCCGTCGCCGTCGGTATCGAAACCGTCGTCACAAGCGGCGGCGCCCAGCTCACTGATGTCCGACGCGTCATCGCACCCCGGGTCCGATCCGACGTCGGTCAGCCCATCGTCGTCGTTATCCACGCCATCCGCGCACGCCGTCAGCCCGCCGCTGGACGACGAGGAACTCGCCACCCCCGAGGAGCTCGTGGACGACCCACTCGTGCTCGACGTCCCACTGCTCGTCACCACCCCACTTGAGCTGCTGGACGACGCGGTGCTCGTCGCCGACGTCGTGCTCGACGCGGTAGCGCTGCTGGTGCTGGACCCCGTGGTTCCCGTCCCCGTCGTGGATGAGGTGCTCACGGCCGAGGAGGACGACGTGCCCCCGGTGCTGGCGGAAGTCCCAGCGCTCGAGCTCGCCGACGTCCCCGACGACGAGGTCAACCCACCCGTGGATGATGACGTGGAGCTGGACGACGACGCGGAGGAGCTGCTCCCGCTGCTGCTGGATGAGCTCGTTGTGCTGCTGCTGCTTCCCGAGCCGGTGGAGCTGGAGGAGCTGGTGGTGCCGATCACGGACCCCGTGGACGTGCCGCTGCTCGACGAGACGGAGCCCCGTTCCGGCTGCAGGTGGGGCGTGCAGGTCCCGGCGGCGCCGTCGGTGGGGTTGGTGAGGTCGCAGTAGTTCCGGAGCCCGTCGCAATCGTCGTCGGAGTTGCAGGGTGTGGCGGGGGGCAGGCAGGCCGCCCAGAGCCCCAGCAAACAGGCAATCCCCCAACGTGTGCGCATCACCTACGGCCTCCGGCAGGGAGTCCTTTATGACACACGCGGCTGCAAACATCACAAAGCTTGCTCCCGCCCCGGGGCAGACCTACTGCTTCACGACATGGTTTTTCGCATGCGCATGGTGTGGCTGTTGGCGACGGGGCTGGCGTTGTTCCTGGCGTCGCAGGACGTGCTGGCCCATCCCAAGGTGGACGCGGCCCGGAAGGCGTACGAGGAAGGCGAGTTTGCCGCGGCATTGGTCCACCTGGACGAGGCGGAAGCCGACGCATCCCTGACGGAGGACGACCTGGTGCAGGCCCACTGGCTTCGCGGCGCCAGCCTGCACGCTCTGCGGCGCAAGGCGCCAGCGGAGGCCGCCTTCCACAGGCTCTTGGCGTTGCGACCGTTGTACGAGCCCAGCGAGCTCGACGCGTCCCCGGAGCTGCTGGGGGTTTTCCAGGACGTGGCCAACCGTTGGCGTGCGGAGCACGGCGTGGCGCTGGGTCCTCCGTCGGTGCAGGCGGCGACGATGACGGTGCCGGTGCTCAAGCACGTGGAGCAGGTGGCGCACGTGGTGGCCTTTGCGCGCGCGGTGGACCAGCCCGCGTACCAGCAGTTCACGCTCGCGGTGAAGGACGGGACCGCGCAGGGCGTCATCAACAGCGAGGAGCTCTGGGAGGCCACGGCGGTGAGCGGCGCGCTCGACGTCGTGGTGGAGGCCCGCAACGCGCGGGGAACTCCGCTGGCGCGCCTGGGCAGCGCCCGGCAACCGCTGCGTCTCACCGTCGACGCCCAGCAGCGCGCCGCCGCGCTGGCCGCCATCCAGCCCACCACCCCCGCGACCACGCCCCCGTCGGGAGAAGAGCCCATCACGGCACCGGCGCCGCTGGAGGGTGGCGCGCCGTCGTCGACGGAGGTGCGCAAGGGTCCGTCGCTGCGCGCGGTGGCCTGGCCGCTGGCGGGCGGGTTGGCGGGTGCGGGAGCGGCGGCCGTCGTCGTCACGCTGGCTTCCGCGGCGTTGTCGGCGGGGAGCTACCAGGGAATCCTCGCGTACCCACGACGCGCCGGCATGGAGACGGAGCTGCCCTATCGCGCGCTGCTGGCGGTCTACGTCGGGGGACTGGGCATGACGGTGGTGGCCGCGGCGCTGGCGCTGGTGTTGACGACGGTGGGCGGAGTGAGCGCGGTGGGCGCGTTCCTGTTGCCCTGAACGTCTCGCCGGTCGACGCCGCTCCCGACGTCACCCCATCACTCCAGCGCGCGCGACTCCTTCACCGTCTCCCCCGCCCCCACGCGCACCACGAGCTCCACGCGCTTCCCCAGCCGGTCATTCACCACCTCGACGCGGCGGGTCCCCGCCGTCACGGGCATCTCCACCACCGGCGTGAACTTCCCGGTATCCACGCCGTCGAGGATGATGCGCCCCCACGGCTTCGTCTGCAGCGTGAGCTTTCCTGAGCCGGTCGCCGCCTTCGGCGCCGTCGTCGTCGGATCGGGTGCGGGGGCCTCCGCGCGCGCGGGCCGCGTGGCCTTCGCGGGCGTTCTCGTCGGACGC